>NZ_JBSGWY010000013.1:135624-143295 GCF_053609145.1 Streptomyces sp. NPDC054961
CACCGGCGCCCCCCACTCGCCCCTCGCCCCGGGCCTGGCCCGCGCCGCCGTCCCCCCCGGGGGGGGGGCCCCCCCCCGTCCCCCTTTTACCCCCGCTTCCCCGCCGCCCGAAACGGGTACGACTCACAGGTAGCACCGACCGGTAAGCACCCCACTCTCGGCGGCGAGGTGAGTCCCCGCATGTCCGCAACACAGCCCGTACAGCCAGCCCAGCCCGTTCCGCCCGCCCAGCCCGTACAGCCCAAGGTGACCGAGCGCGAGGCCCGGCAGGTCGCGGAAGCGGCCCGGGAGCAGGACTGGCACCGTCCCAGCTTCGCCAAGGAGCTGTTCCTCGGACGGTTCCGGCTCGACCTGATCCACCCCCACCCGCTCCCCGCCGACGAGGACGTCCGGCGCGGGGAGGCCTTCCTGGCACGGCTGCGGGAGTTCTGCGAGACCGCACTCGCCGAAGGGCTCGCGGCCCGCATCGAGCGCGAGGCGAAGATCCCCGACGAGACCGTGCGCGGGCTCAAGGAGCTCGGCGCGCTCGGCATGAAGATCGACCCGAAGTACGGGGGCCTCGGCCTCACCCAGGTGTACTACAACAAGGCGCTCGCCCTCGTCGGCTCCGTCAGCCCCGCGATCGGGGCCCTCCTCTCCGCCCATCAGTCGATCGGCGTGCCCCAGCCGCTGAAGATGTTCGGCACGCAGGAGCAGAAGGACGCCTACCTGCCGCGCTGCGCGACCACCGCCATCAGCGCCTTCCTCCTCACCGAGCCGGACGTCGGCTCCGACCCGGCGCGCCTGGCCACCACGGCGGTCCCGGACGGGGAGGACGCCTACGTCCTGGACGGCGTGAAGCTCTGGACCACCAACGGGGTCGTCGCCGACCTGCTCGTCGTCATGGCCCGGGTCCCCAGGAGCGAGAACCACCGGGGCGGGATCACCGCCTTCGTCGTCGAGGCGGACTCGCCCGGCATCACCGTCGAGCACCGCAACGCCTTCATGGGCCTGCGCGGCCTGGAGAACGGCGTCACCCGCTTCCACCGGGTGCGGGTCCCGGCCGGCCAGCGCATCGGAGCCGAGGGCGCCGGCCTGAAGATCGCGCTGACCACGCTGAACACCGGCAGGCTCTCCCTGCCCGCCCTGTGCGTCGGCGCCGGGAAGTGGTGCCTGAAGATCGCCCGCGAGTGGTCCGGGGTCCGCGAGCAGTGGGGACGGCCCGTCGCGCGGCACGAGGCGGTCGCCGTGAAGATCTCCTTCATCGCCGCCACCACCTTCGCCCTGGAGGCCGTGGTCGACCTCGCCTCCCAGATGGCCGACGAGGAACGCAACGACATCCGGATCGAGGCCGCCCTCGCCAAGCTCTACGGCTCCGAGATGGCCTGCCTGATGGCCGACGAACTGGTCCAGATCCGGGGCGGGCGGGGCTTCGAGACCGCCGAGTCCCTGGCGGCGCGCGGCGAACGGGCCGTCCCGGCCGAGCAGATGCTCCGCGACCTGCGCATCAACCGGATCTTCGAGGGCTCCACCGAGATCATGCACCTGCTGATCGCCCGCGAGGCCGTGGACGCCCACCTGTCGGTCGCCGGCGACCTCATCGACCCCGACAAGGCGCTGGGCGACAAGGCGAAGGCCGGCGCCAGAGCCGCCGGGTTCTACGCCCGCTGGCTGCCCCAGCTGGCCGCCGGAGCCGGCCAGGTCCCCGGCACCTACCGGGCCTTCCATCCCGCCGGCCACCCCGACCTCTCCACCCACCTGCGCCATGTGGAGCGCGCCTCCCGCAAACTGGCCCGGTCGACCTTCTACGCCATGTCCCGCTGGCAGGGCCGCATGGAGACCAAACAGGCGTTCCTCGGCCGGATCGTCGACATCGGCGCCGAGCTCTTCGCCATGAGCGCGGCCTGCGTGCGCGCCGAACACCTGCGGGCCACCGGCGACCACGGCCGCGAGGCCTACCAGCTGGCCGACGCCTTCTGCCGGCAGTCCCGGCTGCGGGTGGAGGAGCTCTTCGGCCGCCTCTGGGACAACACCGACGACGTGGACGGCAAGGTCGTCGCGGGAGTCCTGAGCGGGACCTACGCCTGGCTGGAGGAGGGCATCCTCGACCCGTCCGGCGACGGACCGTGGATCGCCGACGCCACCCCCGGCCCGTCGACGCACGAGAACGCGCACCGGCCGATCCGCTGACCGGTCCACCGGCCGGTCCGGGGACCGATCCGCCGGCCTGCCCGTCGGCCGCTCCGCCGACCTGCGATCATCGCCGGACACCGGGCGGATGTACGAGGCTGGTGGCAGGCGGCGGACACGGCGAGGAACGCGACGATGGACCAGCACAAGGACAGCAGAAGGCTCGCCTGGTGCGTGGCGCTCGTGCTGCGCCACGCACCGGAGCACGTCGCGGTCCATCTGATCGCACGCCTGACCCCCGCCGCCCGCACCTACCTCACCCGGGACCAGTGGCTGCCCGCGTCCGCCGTCAGCCTCCTGCTCCGTGACGGCAGCGAAGAGGACCGCCGGTCCGTGGCCCGCAACCCGCACGTCCTCGGCCGCCCGCTGCCCGGCCTGCCCGGCCCCGCCCGGTACGACGCCCGCCGGACCCCGCCCGCGCTCCTGCCCGTCCTGCGCGCCGAACTCGGCCGGGACCCCGCCGCCGGCCGGACCCCGGCCGACGAGGCACCCCTGACCACCGAAGAGCTGCTCCTCCTGCTGCGCCTGCACGGCACGCACCGGCCGAGGGTCCCGCTCGACGTCCTGGCCCTGCCGCACGAGGCCGACCCCGAACTGCTCTGGTTCGCGCACGCCCGGGAGCCGCTGCCGCCCGGCTCGGTCGAGGCCCTGCTGCTCCGCGGCGGCCTGCCCCCGCGGGCCGCCCGCGGACTGCTCGACGTCCACACGGCCCGGACGCACGGCCGCTCCTGGTACCGGCCCGCCGTCCGCGCGGTCCGGATGGGCCTGGTCACCCAGTCCGAGCTGGTGGACGACGTGCGCCCGGCCGGGCTCGCGCTGCTGCTCGCCGCCCTCCCCACGACCCGCGGGCTGCGCTGGACCCTCTCCGAACTGGCCGGCATGCACACGGCCCTGCGGCGCGCCCTGGCCCCGCTGGGCGACGACCCCCGCCTCTGGGCCGAGCTGCTGCGCCACGCCCACACCTTCCCCGGCCCGCTCGGCGAGCTCGTGACCCGCACGGCGGCCGGCACCCTGCCCGAGCCCCCGGACGGGCCGGCGCTGCCCGGGCTGGACCGGGCCGTGGCCCGCCTCGCCCCGAGGTCCCCGCGGCCCTCCGGGGGAGCGGAGCGCGAACTGGCCCTGGCCAGCCTCGCCGTGCCCATGGAGACCGTCGAGGAGGACATCCGCTGGGTCCGCGACTGCCTGGACCGCGGGCTGCTCACCGGTGTCGACGTGATCCGGCACAAGCTCCCGGCGGTCTGGGCCCTGGACGAGGACCACTGGCTCGGCGCCGTCGACCACCCCGACCGGTACGACCGGCCCGAGGCCGTGCTCGCCTCCCGCGCCGAGGCGGACCGGCTGTTCACCGTGGCCCTCGGCGAGGACCCGGATGCCTGGTGGCGGGCGGCGAGCACGCTCCCGGACTTCGCCGGAACGCTCCCGCACCTTCTGCTGCGGGTCACGGAAGGGGGCTCCGTGTCCAAACACCCCTGAGTTGCGGCAACAATGGGGGCATGAGCGACCGTCCATCCCCCCTCGCCGACCCGCACCTCCTCTTCGACCCCGCGGCCGGCCGGCGGGACATCGTCATCCTCGGCTCCACCGGTTCCATCGGGACCCAGGCCATCGACCTCGCGCTGCGCCATCCGGACCGGTTCCGGGTCACCGCGCTGTCCGCCGCCGGCGGACGGGTCGCCCTGCTGGCCGAGCAGGCCCGGAAGCTGCGGGTGAAGACCGTGGCCGTCGCGCGCGAGGACGCCGTACCGGCCCTCAAGGAGGCGCTGGACGCCCAGTTCGGCGCCGGTGAGCCGCTGCCCGAGATCCTCGCCGGGCCCGACGCCGCGACGGAGCTCGCCGCCTCGGAGTGCCACACCGTCCTCAACGGCATCACCGGTTCCATCGGCCTCGAGCCCACCCTCGCCGCGCTGCGGGCCGGCCGGACCCTCGCCCTCGCCAACAAGGAGTCGCTGATCGTCGGCGGTCCGCTGGTGAAGGCCCTCGCCAAGCCCGGCCAGATCATCCCGGTCGACTCCGAGCACGCGGCGCTCTTCCAGGCGCTCGCGGCCGGCACCCGCGCGGACGTCCGCAAGCTCGTGGTCACCGCCTCCGGCGGCCCCTTCCGCGGCCGCACCCGCGCCGAGCTCGCCACGGTCACGGTCAAGGACGCCCTCGCGCACCCCACCTGGGCCATGGGCCCGGTGATCACCGTCAACTCGGCGACCCTGGTCAACAAGGGCCTCGAGGTCATCGAGGCGCACCTGCTCTACGACATCCCCTTCGAGCAGATCGAGGTCGTCGTCCACCCCCAGTCCTACGTGCACTCGATGGTGGAGTTCACGGACGGGTCCACGCTCGCCCAGGCCACCCCGCCCGACATGCGCGGCCCGATCGCGATCGGTCTGGGCTGGCCCGAGCGGATCCCGGACGCGGCCCCCGCCTTCGACTGGACCAAGGCCTCGACGTGGGAGTTCTTCCCGCTGGACACCGAGGCCTTCCCCTCGGTGGGCCTGGCCCGGCACGTCGGTACCCTGGGCGGCACCGCGCCCGCCGTGTTCAATGCGGCGAACGAGGAGTGCGTGGAGGCGTTCCTGGCCGGTCGGCTGCCGTTCACAGCAATCATGGATACGGTCGCTGCCGTGGTCGATGAGCACGGAACGCCCGCCGCGGGAACTTCCCTCACGGCACGGGACGTCCTTGAAGCGGAGACCTGGGCCAGGGCCCGGGCACAGGAGACGGCGGCACGGGCCGCAGTGGAGGCGCGCGCATGACCATACTGCTGACCTTGATCGGCGTGCTCGTCTTCGTGGTCGGGCTGCTCGTCTCCATCGCCTGGCACGAGCTCGGCCACCTCTCGACCGCCAAGCTCTTCGGCATCCGCGTGCCCCAGTACATGGTCGGCTTCGGCCGGACCGTCTGGTCGCGCAAGAAGGGCGACACCGAGTACGGGATCAAGGCCATCCCCATGGGCGGGTACATCCGCATGATCGGGATGTTCCCGCCCGGCGAGGACGGCAAGGTCACCGCCCGCTCGACGTCGCCGTTCCGGTCGATGATCGAGGACGCGCGCTCGGCGGCGTACGAGGAACTCCAGCCGGGCGACGAGACGCGGCTCTTCTACACGCGCAAGCCGTGGAAGCGCGTGATCGTGATGTTCGCCGGACCCTTCATGAACCTGGTCCTGGCCATGGTGATCTTCTTCGGCGTCTGGATGACCTTCGGGGTGCAGCAGACGACCACCACGGTCGCCGCCGTCTCCGACTGCGTCCTCAGCCAGAGCGAGAAGCGCGACGTCTGCAAGGACGGCGACCCGGTGGCCCCCGGCAAGGCGGCCGGCCTCCGGCCGGGCGACAAGGTCGTCGCCTTCGACGGGAAGCGGATCGCCGACTGGGAAGCCCTCCAGAAGACCATCCGCAACACCATCGGCCCCGCCAGCATCACCGTCCTGCGCGACGGCCAGGAGGTGAAGCTCGACGCGAGCCTCGTGGAGAACCGGGTCGGCAAGACCGACGGCCACGGCGGCTACGTCAAGGGCGAGTACGTCTCGGCCGGCTGGCTCGGCTTCAGCCCGAAGTCCGTGATCGCCCCGCTCAGCTTCGGCGCGTCGGCGGAGCGCGTCGGCGAGGTCGTCGAGAGCAGCGTCCAGGGCCTGGCCAACCTCCCCGGCAAGATCCCCGCGCTGTGGAACTCCGTCTTCAACGGAGCCGAGCGCGAGGCCGACTCCCCGATGGGCATCGTCGGCGCGGCCCGGATCAACGGCGAGATCGCGACGCTGGACATCCCGACCGAGCAGCGGATGTCGATCATGCTGAACGTCCTCGGCATGTTCAACCTCTCGCTCTTCCTGTTCAACATGCTGCCCCTGCTGCCGCTGGACGGCGGGCACATCGCGGGCGCCCTGTGGGAGTCGGTGCGGCGCAATCTGGCGCGGGTGTTCCGGCGCGCGGACCCGGGCCCCTTCGACGTGGCGAAGCTGATGCCCGCCGCGTACGTGGTGGCCGGCGTCTTCGTCTGCTTCACGCTGCTGGTCCTCGCGGCCGACGTGGTGAATCCCATCAAGATCACCTGATAGCGGCCGGGTCCGGGAACCCGCGGGCAGCCATACACGAAGGACCGGGGAGCCGGGCACACATCGTGCCCGGCTCCCGACGTTCGAGTGGCGCGGCCCGCGCGATGCACGGTGCGGGCTCTGATTGGCGTAATCTCGAAGGCTGGAGCCCGCCGATCTCGGGACCTTGATCCACACCTTGGGGTTGCACAGCAGATGACTGCCATCTCTCTCGGAATGCCGGCCGTGCCGACGAAGCTTGCCGACCGCAGGGTCAGCCGCAAGATCCAGGTCGGCTCGGTGGCCGTCGGCGGAGACTCACAGATCTCGGTGCAGTCGATGACGACCACCCGGACCTCCGACATCGGCGCCACGCTCCAGCAGATCGCAGAGCTGACCGCCTCGGGCTGCGACATCGTGCGCGTGGCCTGCCCGACGCAGGACGACGCCGACGCGCTCGCCGTCATCGCGAAGAAGTCGAACATCCCGGTCATCGCCGACATCCACTTCCAGCCGAAGTACGTGTTCGCGGCGATCGACGCGGGCTGCGCCGCCGTCCGCGTGAACCCCGGCAACATCAAGCAGTTCGACGACAAGGTCAAGGAGATCGCGCGGGCCGCCAAGGACGCGGGCACCCCGATCCGGATCGGCGTCAACGCGGGCTCGCTCGACGCGCGGCTGCTGAAGAAGTACGGCAAGGCCACCCCCGAGGCGCTGGTCGAGTCCGCGCTGTGGGAGGCCTCCCTCTTCGAGGAGCACGGCTTCAGCGACATCAAGATCTCGGTCAAGCACAACGACCCGGTCGTGATGGTCAACGCCTACCGCCAGCTGGCCGCCCAGTGCGAGTACCCGCTGCACCTCGGCGTCACCGAGGCGGGCCCGGCCTTCCAGGGCACCATCAAGTCGGCCGTGGCCTTCGGCGCCCTGCTCTCCGAGGGCATCGGCGACACGATCCGCGTCTCGCTGTCGGCCCCGCCGGTCGAGGAGATCAAGGTCGGTCGCCAGATCCTGGAGTCGCTGAACCTCAAGCCGCGCCGTCTGGAGATCGTCTCCTGCCCGTCCTGCGGGCGCGCGCAGGTGGACGTCTACAAGCTGGCCGAGCAGGTCACGGCGGGCCTCGAGGGTATGGAGGTCCCGCTGCGCGTCGCGGTCATGGGCTGCGTCGTCAACGGCCCCGGCGAGGCCCGCGAGGCCGACCTGGGCGTCGCCTCGGGCAACGGCAAGGGTCAGATCTTCGTGAAGGGCGAGGTCATCAAGACCGTCCCCGAGTCGAAGATCGTCGAGACCCTCATCGAAGAGGCGCTGAAGATCGCCGAGCAGATGGAGAAGGACGGCGTGATGTCGGGCGAGCCGACGGTCGCGATCGGCGTCTGACTCCGCCGCCGTACGCACAGGGGCCCGGGGGGGGGGGGGCGGCCCCCGGCCGTGTCGTATCCCGCGGGGGCCCCGCCCGCCCCGGCGGCGCCCCCCCGCCCCCC
>NZ_JBSGWY010000013.1:143305-157504 GCF_053609145.1 Streptomyces sp. NPDC054961
GTCCCAGGCCGTCCCGGGCGGCCCCGGCCCGCCCCCGTACGCGGCCGGCCGCGGCCCTTCGCCGCGTCCCGACGGCGGCCGGACGCCGCCGGCCGCGGCCCGGACACCGCCGCCGAACGGGGCCGGACCGCATCCGAAGGGGGTGGGCGGCATCCGTGAGCCACGCCGAGTACAGTGCGGAGATCAGCAGACTTGCATGGTGAGGCCCCAGTGTTGACGCAGACCACCACCCGGGTCCTCGAGCCCAGTGATCTTGACGCCGCGCTCGAGGTCCTCGGACGCGACCCGGTCGCGAACGCCTTCGTCACTTCCCGGGTCCAGGTCGCGGGGCTCGACCCCTGGCGCCTGGGCGGCGAGATGTGGGGCTTCTACGTCGACGGCGAGCTCCGCGCGCTCTGCTACGCCGGAGCCAACCTCGTCCCCGTCTGCGCCGGTCCCGACGCCGTCCGGGCCTTCGCCGACCGGGCCCGCCGCACCGGCCGCCGCTGCTCCTCCATCGTGGGTCCCGTCGGGGCCACCCGGCTGCTGTGGCAGCTCCTGGAGCCCAGCTGGGGCCCGGCCCGCGACGTCCGCTCCCACCAGCCGCTCATGATCACCGAGCAGCGCTCCCGCGAGGTCGCGCCGGACCCGCTGGTCCGCCGGATCCGCAAGGAGGAGCTGGACCTGATCATGCCCGCCTGCGTGGCCATGTTCACCGAGGAGGTCGGCATCTCCCCGATGGCCGGCGACGGCGGACTGCTCTACCAGGCCCGGGTGGCCGAACTGGTCGCAACCGGCCGTTCCTTCGCCCGCGTCGAGGACGGCAAGGTCGTCTTCAAGGCCGAAATCGGTGCGGTGACCCCCCGCGCCTGCCAGGTCCAGGGCGTCTGGGTGGACCCCGAGTTCCGCGGCCGGGGGCATTCCGAGAGGGGGATGGCCGCCGTGATCGCGTACGCGCTCAGGGACGTGGCCCCCGTGGTCAGCCTCTACGTGAACGACTTCAACACCGCGGCCCGCGCCTCCTACCGCCGCGTCGGCTTCCGCGAGGTCGGCGCGTTCATGAGCGTCCTGTTCTGAGCGGCCTGTTCGCACGCCGCGATCCGAGCGCCCCGCGCCGCCCCTCCCGTTCCGGACGTCTTGTTCCGGGCGCCCGGCCGCGAGAGCGCCACCCGGGCCCCGCGATGGCATCCCCGCAGGCCGGGGGAGGCCAGTAAGGTCGCCGCATGCTGTCAACTCCCGGGGGAGAAGACCCCGACCGGCCCGCCGGACTACGGATCGGGCACCTCGACCTCGTCGGCCGCGTCGACGAGGCCCTGCACGTGCAGGCCCTGGCCTTCGGGCTCAGCGAGGAGGAGGTCGCCATCCGGCGCTTCATCGTGCAGCGCCACATGGGCTGCACCGGCGCCCGCGCGCTCGGCGCGTTCACCGCGGACGGGGAGCTGGCCGGCTTCGTCTACGGCATGCCCAACGACCGCGCCCACTGGTGGTCCGGGATCGTCGAGCCGTACCTGCGGGCCGGCGGCCACGACGGCTGGCTCGACGGCTCCTTCGTGATCACCGAACTGCACGTCCACCCCGGCTTCCAGGGCCACGGAGTCGGCCGCGCCCTCATCACCCGGATCACCGACACCGCCCCCGAACCGCGCTCGATCCTCTCCGCGATCGACACCGAGAGCCCGGCCCGCGGCCTCTACCGGTCGCTCGGCTACGAGGACCTCGCCCGCCGGGTCCTGTTCCCGAGCGCGAGCCTCCCGTACGCCGTGATGGGAGCCCCGCTGCCGCTGCGCAGGCACTGACCGGCGGCCCGCGGCCCCCGGTTCCCGAATCCCGTTTCCGGGGTCCGGGCGGCCCCTTGTAGCCTCTCGACATGTCGACGCAACAAGTGCAGCGTATGTCCCGTCTCATGGCCAAGACCCTCCGTGAGGACCCGGCCGACGCCGAGACCCTCAGCCACCGCCTCCTCGTCCGGGCCGGATACGTCCGGCGCAGCTCCGCCGGCGTGTGGACCTGGCTGCCGCTCGGCAAGCGGGTGCTGGACAACGTCTCGCGCGTCGTCCGCGAGGAGATGGACGCGATCGGCGCCCAGGAGGTGCTGCTCCCGGCGCTGCTGCCGAAGGAGCCGTACGAGATCAGCGGGCGCTGGTCGGAGTACGGGGACCTGCTCTTCCGGCTCAAGGACCGCAAGGGCGCGGACTACCTGCTCGGCCCCACCCACGAGGAGATCTTCACCCTGCTGGTGAAGGACCAGTGCACGTCCTACAAGGACCTGCCGGTCATGCTCTACCAGATCCAGACCAAGTACCGGGACGAGGCGCGGCCCCGGTCCGGCGTCCTGCGCGGCCGCGAGTTCCAGATGAAGGACTCGTACTCCTTCGACGTCTCGGACGAGGGCCTGGCGGAGTCGTACGCCCTCCACCGCGCGGCCTACCGGCGGATCTTCGAGCGGCTCGGCCTCGACCACCGGATCGTCTCGGCGGTGTCGGGCGCGATGGGCGGCTCGGCCTCGGAGGAGTTCCTGGCCCCGGCGCAGGCCGGCGAGGACACCTTCGCGGACTGCCCGGCCTGCGACTACGCGGCCAACACGGAGGCGGTGACCTTCGCCCTGACGGCGGCCGCGGGAGACCACGCCCCGCTGGAGGAGGTCCCCACCCCCGACACCCCGACCATCGAGAGCCTGGCCGCGCACCTCGGCGTCCCCGCGTCGGCGACGCTGAAGAACCTCCTCGTCAAGGTGGACGGGGAGATCGTCGCCGTCGGCGTGCCCGGCGACCGGGAGGTCGACCTCGGCAAGCTCGGCGAGCACCTGGCCCCCGCCGTCGTGGAGCTGGTGACGGCGGAGGACTTCACCGACCGGCCCGACCTCGTACGGGGCTACGTGGGCCCGCAGGGTCTGGAGAAGGTCCGCTACCTGGCCGACCCCCGGATCGCGCCGGGCACCTCCTGGGTGACGGGGGCCAACAAGCCGGACACGCACGCCCGGAACGTGGTCTGCGGGCGGGACTTCGAGGTGGACCGCTACCTGGACGTCGTGGTCGTCGAGCCGGGCGACCCCTGCCCCTCGTGCGGCGCGGGGCTGCGGCTCGACCGGGCGATCGAGATCGGGCACATCTTCCAGCTGGGCCGCAAGTACGCGGACGCCTTCGGCCTCGATGTCCTCGGCAAGGAGGGCAAGCCCGTCCGGGTCACGATGGGCTCGTACGGCATCGGCGTCTCCCGGGCGGTGGCCGCGCTGGCCGAGCAGACGGCGGACGAGCGCGGCCTGTGCTGGCCCGCGGCGGTCGCCCCGGCGGACGTGCACGTGGTGGCCGCGGGCAAGGCCGTGCCGCTCGCGCTCGCCGAGTCGGCGGCGCAGTCCCTGGCCGGCTCGGGACTGCGGGTCCTGCTGGACGACCGGCCGGGCCTGTCCCCGGGCGTGAAGCTCACGGACGCGGAGCTCATCGGCGTCCCCTGGATCCTCGTCGCGGGCCGCCGCTCGGCCGAGTCGGTCGTCGAGCTCCAGAACCGCGCCACGGGCACCCGCGAGGAACTGCCCCTCGAGGAAGCCCTCGCCCGCCTGGCCTAGTGCCGCGTCAGGCAACGTTCGCCCCATCGCGACGCCCGGCACGCACTCTCGCCGCACCGGCCGAAAGCCCAAGTACGTCCAGTACGAGCGCTTGCGGCCGGCACGCCGAGAGCACGCACCGGACGCCGCTCCTCAAGGGGCAAACCTTGCCCGACGCGGCACTAGGTGTCTCTTCCGGATCCTGCCGGGCCCGCGCCGCGGTCAGCCCCCCGCGGGCTCGTCGTCCTGCGGCGCGGCGGCCGGCTCCGGGCCCCCGCCCGGGGCGGCGGCGCCGGGATCCGCGCCCGGGGCCAGGGCCGGCCGGGCGCCACCGGCGCCGGGGTCCGTGCCCGGGGCGAGGGCCGGCCCGGCGCCACCGGCTCCGGCTCCGCCGGCCGCACCCGGATCCGCACCCGGATCCGGGCCCGGGGCCTCGGCCGGCCCGGCGGCACCGGCACCCGCTTCGGCCGGCCCGGCCTGGGGCGGCGGCGCCGCGCGCTCCAGGAACCGGAGGAGTTCCACCGGAAACGGCAGCACCAGGGTGGAGTTCTTCTCGGCGGCGACCGCGACCACCGTCTGGAGCAGCCGCAGCTGCAGCGCGGCGGGCTGGTCCGACATGACCGCCGCCGCCTCGGCCAGCTTGTGCGAGGCCTGCAGCTCCGCGTCCGCGTTGATGACACGGGCCCGCCGTTCCCGGTCGGCCTCCGCCTGCCGGGCCATGGACCGCTTCATGGTCTCGGGCAGCGACACGTCCTTGATCTCCACCCGGTCGATCTGGACGCCCCACCCCACCGCCGGGCTGTCGATCATCAGCTCCAGGCCCTGGTTCAGCATCTCCCGGTTGGACAGCAGATCGTCCAGGTCGGACTTGCCGATGATCGACCGCAGTGAGGTCTGTGCCATCTGGGAGACGGCGAACCGGTAGTCCTCCACCGCGATGATCGCGTTCGCCGCGTCCACGACCTTGAAGTAGACCACCGCGTCCACCCGGACCGTGACGTTGTCCCGGGTGATGCCCTCCTGGGCCGGCACCGGCATCGTCACGATCTGCAGGTTCACCTTGTGCAGCCGGTCCACGAGGGGAACGACCATCGTGTAGCCCGGCCCCCGGAGGCCCTCGCGCAGCCTGCCGAGCCGGAAGACGACGCCCCGCTCGTACTGGCGCACCACCCGGGAGGCGGCCCCCACGTAGGCCACGACTCCCACGCCCGCGGCGATTGCCGCGGTCAGAACTTCCTGGACCATGACGGCCTCCCGTGGGGCACGTCCTCCTGGCAGGGGCGCGCCCTACCAGGGTTATGCCCTACATCCAGCCCGCGAACTCGAGCAGCATCTCCGCGTCCTGCCGCCGCCCGGCCGCCAGCGCCCGGTTGCCCGATTCCACGGCCCGGAACAGCGTCCAGCCCCGCAGCCGCTCCCGGTCCACCTCCAGCGCGTCGGCCAGCTTGTTCACCCGGCGCCGGGCGCCCGAGGCCCCCGTCGAGGAGGCCACCTGGTCCTCGATCCGGTCGCGGACCAGCCGCGCCAGGTCGTACGCGCGCTCGCCGACCATCGGGTCCGGCCCCACCGCCAGCCACGGCGCGCGCTCGCCCGCCAGCACCTTGCCCTGCCGGAAGTTCCCGTGCAGCAGCAGTTCCTCCGCCGGGGCGGCCACCAGCTCCTCGCGGGCCGCGAGCGCCGCCGAGGCCAGCTCCGCGGCCTCCGGCGGGGCCTTGCGCAGGACCTCGGCCTGCGCCGACGTGCGCTCGGCGACCGTCTCCCAGCGGTGGCCCTGTGCCGGGGCCACCCAGAGCCTGCGCAGCGTGCCGCAGGCCTCCAGCAGCGCCTTGGCCTCCGGCAGCGACCGCAGGGACACCTCGGGGTGCAGCCGCTCCAGCAGCAGCGCCCCGTCCTCCTCGTGATGGCGGGAGTCGAGGACCCGTACGGCCCCGAAGCCGCCCCAGTGCGCCAGCGCGGCCAGTTCCCGGTCGGGCCGCAGGGCCGGCGGGGCCAGCTTCACCGTGGCCGGGGTCCCGTCGGCGTACCGGACGAGGACGACCAGGCTGCCGCGGCCGCCCGGGGCCTGCACCCGCTGGACCTGTACCTCACGCCGGATCAGCGCGGACCGCGCGAGCCCGGGCAGCTGCTCCAGCCAGTCCGCGGTCCGCGCCGATTCCGGCATCTCGCCGAGCGCCCGTACGAGCCGCTGCGGCGGTTCGAAAGCCATGCGTGGGTGGTCCCTTTCAGCTGTGTGCGGGCTCGTCGCGCGTGCGTGCGCGCCGGACGCGCGCTAGTTCTGCGCGGCGGCCGCCCGTTCCGTGAGCCCAGGGAAGGCTACGCCGACACCGCGCCAGCGTGCCGCGCGCACGGCCGCAGCGCTCAGCGCGTCGGCCGCCTCGCGGCGCAGCCGCCCCTCGGCGGACCGCACCAGATCGGAGTACGCGCCGGCCACCCGGTCCTCGATCACGGCGGCCAGCCGCTCGGCGTCGCCCGCCGTGCGCACCGCGAACGGCAGGGTGTACGCGGCCTCGGCCGGCCGGGGGGAACCGCCCAGCTCGCGCACGGTGCGGGCCAGCGCGTCGCGGCGGGCGAGGTGGCCGCCGTACGCCTCGCGGGCCTCGGCGGCGCGGGCGGCCGCGGCGCGGGCGCCGATCACGCCGTAGCCGTACGCGGCCGCGTGCTCGGCGGCGAGCGCGGCCTGCGCGGCCTCCAGGACCTGGCCGGCGGGGGAGGGATCGGAGGTCATGAGGAGGCTCCCTGGGTGGTGGTCAGCAGATAGGCGTGCACGTGGCCGCAGGCGGCCACCGAGGCCAGCATCCGGGCCAGCTCCCCGGGGGCCTCGGCCAGGGAGATCGTCCGCGCCTCGGCCAGGCTCCGCTCGGCGTCCGCGAGGGCGGTCAGCGCGTCGGCGGGCTGCGGCGGCACCGGCTCGGCGGCGGAGGGCGCGGCGGCCGGTGTGGCGGAGGGGGCGGCCGCACGAGGGGACGCGGAGCGCGACGGGGACGGGGAGGCGCCGTCCCCGGAGGCGAGGGCCGCCGTGTGCGAGGCGACCGAGGCGCGCAGCGGCGCGAGGCGCTCGGCCAGGACCGGATGGGCGGCGCTCGTCGCGTCGTAACGTTCCAGCAGACGCCCGCTGTCACGTACGGCTGTGTCACGCATCCGCCGTTCGAGTGAAATCTCAGGCGCCGCGCCGGGCGAGGCCCCGTCGGAGCAACCGCTGAGCAGCGCGGCGCCGGCGATACCCGTGGCCCCGGCGAGCAGGCTTCTTCGCGACGGCATGATCGAGGGCACGGGGACGTCCTTGGGTGACGGCGGGGCAGGGTGTGATCACGGTACCCGGGGGGCCCGCCCGCAGCGCGGACGGCAACACCCTCCGCGACCGGATACCCTTTGACCTGACACACGACGAAACCACAACAGCACACGCGGCCGAGGAGTCACCCGGATGAGCACCACCCAGAGCGACAGGCTGCGCGGGTTGCTGGAGCCCCTCGTCGCCGCCAAGGGCCTGGACCTCGAGGACATCGAGACGTCCAAGGCGGGCAAGCGCCGGATGCTGCGGATCATCGTGGACTCCGACGAAGGCGTGGAGCTGGACGCGTGTGCCGAGCTGAGCCGCGAGGTCTCGGACCTGCTGGACGAGACCGGAGCGATGGGCGAGGACGAGTACGTCCTCGAGGTGAGCTCGCCGGGCGCTGACCGCCCGCTGACCGAGCACCGTCACTACATCCGGGCGACCGGCCGCCTCGTGAAGTTCCAGACGGCCGACGGCGGGGAAATGATCGCCCGCATTCTCGACGTGGACGACGAGGGCATGGACCTCGAAGTCCCGGGCGTGAAGGGCCGCAAGGCGACCGCCCGGCGCATCGCATTCACCGACATCGCCAAGGCGCGTGTCGAGATCGAGTTCAACCGCAAGGACAAGAAGGAAGAGGAGGCGTAGTCGTGGACATCGACATGAGTGCCCTGCGGGGTCTGGTCCGGGAGAAGGAGATCTCCTTCGACCTGCTCGTCGAGGCGATCGAGTCGGCCCTCCTCATCGCGTACCACCGCACCGAGGGAAGCTTCCGGCGCGCACGCGTCGTGCTCGACCGCACCAACGGTCACGTGATCGTGTGGGCGACCGAGGACCCGAGGGACCTGGAAGAGGGCCAGGAGGCCAAGGAGTTCGACGACACCCCGTCGGACTTCGGCCGCATCGCCGCGACGACCGCCAAGCAGGTGATCCTGCAGCGTCTGCGCGACGCCGAGGACGACCTGACCTTCGGCGAGTTCCTGGGCCGCGAGGGTGATGTCATCACCGGCGTGGTGCAGCAGGGCAAGGACCCGAAGAACGTCCTCATCGACATCGGCAAGCTCGAGGCCATCCTGCCCGTGCAGGAGCAGGTGCCCGGTGAGGAGTACACGCACGGACTGCGCATCAAGGCGTACGTCGTGCGGGTGGCGAAGGGTGTCCGCGGTCCGTCCGTGACCCTGTCGCGCACCCACCCGAACCTGGTGAAGAAGCTGTTCGCGCTGGAGGTCCCGGAGATCGCCGACGGCAGCGTCGAGATCTGCGCGATCGCCCGTGAGGCCGGTCACCGCACCAAGATCGCCGTCCGGTCCACCCGCTCCGGGCTCAACCCGAAGGGCGCCTGCATCGGCCCGATGGGCAGCCGCGTGCGCAACGTGATGGCCGAGCTGCACGGCGAGAAGATCGACATCGTCGACTGGTCGGACGAGCCGGCGGAGATGGTCGCCAACGCCCTCTCGCCCGCCCGGGTGAGCAAGGTCGAGGTCGTCGACTGGGACACCCGCTCCGCGCGGGTGACCGTGCCCGACTACCAGCTGTCGCTGGCCATCGGCAAGGAGGGCCAGAACGCCCGCCTCGCCGCCCGCCTCACCGGCTGGCGCATCGACATCCGTCCCGACACCGAGCAGCCCTCGGACGAGGACGGCCGCGAGCGCGGCGAGCGTCGGGACGACCGCCGTGACGAGCGCGGCGAGCGCCAGGACGACCGCGGCGAGCGCCCGGGCGACCGGCGCGGGGAATAAAACCGGTACCGCCCGGGGCTTACCGGGCGGTACACAGGAACCATCGATCCACTGAGAACCGGTCCGACGTGCGCGACTGTCCGCAGCCGCCCCGCACGGCCGGGATCACGACAACATCCGTTCGATTTTTCGCCCGAAGGGGTGAGGTCGGTGCGGGGAGGTAGACTTAAGCGTGTCTGGCCGGACGCAAGCCCGCGCATGCCCCGAGCGCACCTGTATCGGGTGCCGGGAGCGAGCGGCCAAGAACGAGCTGCTGCGCATCGTGGCGGTCGGTGACGAATGCGTCCCCGATCCACGCGGTACGCTGCCCGGCCGGGGTGCCTACGTGCACCCCGCCGTGGTCTGCCTCGACCAGGCGGTCCGCCGCAGGGCGTTCTCCCGGGCCTTCAAGTCCGCAGGACCGCTCGACACGGTGGATCTGCGCAATGCCGTGGCCGACGAGGCCGGGGCGACACCGTAAAGAAGACGTAGTACGGCACGGATCACCGTGCGGTCAGGTACCTCGCGAGTTGGAAGTAGGTCGAGATTGCGATGAGCACCCCTCGATGAGTACGCGATGAGTACGAGCATGAAGTAGACACGGTCCGGCGTAACCCGGACCTAAAAGGAGCGAAGTGGCTAAGGTCCGGGTATACGAACTCGCCAAGGAGTTCGGAGTTGAGAGCAAGGTCGTCATGGCCAAGCTCCAGGAACTCGGTGAGTTCGTCCGTTCGGCGTCCTCGACGATCGAGGCGCCGGTGGTACGCAAGTTGACCGACGCATTGCAGGGACCCGGCGGCAACGCCGGCAAGTCCGCTGCGAAGCCGGGCGAGCCCCGCAAGGCCGCCCCCGCCAAGCCCGGGGCTCCGACCCCCGGCGCGGCTGCACGTCCCGCTGCCCCGAAGCCCGGCGCCCCGGCCCCCAAGCCGGTCGTCGCCGAGGCTCCGGCCGTCAGCGCCCCCGCCCCGGTGACCCCGGCCGCCACCGGCGGCCCGCGTCCGGGTCCGAAGGCTCCGGCCGCCTCGAAGCCCGCTCCGGCGGCTCCCGTGGCGACCGAGTTCTCCGCGCCTCCGGCGGCTCCCGCCGCCGCTGCCCCGGCGCGCACCGACCGGCCCGCCGGTCCCGGTGCCACCCCCGGCCCGCGTCCGGCGCAGCAGCGCCCCGCGGCCCAGGGTCAGGGCGGCCAGACCGGCGCCCGTCCCGGCGCCCCGCGTCCGGCCGGTGCCGCTCCGGCGCGTGCCGAGCGTCCCGCGGGTCCCGGTGCCCAGGCTCCGCGTCCCCAGGGCTCCCGTCCGGCCGGTCCCCGTCCGGGCAACAACCCCTTCACCTCTGGTGGCTCCACCGGCATGGCGCGCCCGCAGGCGCCCCGTCCGGCCGGCGCTCCCCGTCCCGGTGCCCCCGGCGCCGGCGGCGGCCAGGGTGCTCCCCGTCCGCAGGGCGGCCCCGGCGGCGCCCCGCGTCCCCAGGGTCAGGGCGCAGGCCGTCCGACCCCGGGCGGCATGCCCCGTCCGCAGGGTGGTGCCCCGCGTCCCGGTGGTGCTCCCGGTGGTAACCGTCCGAACCCGGGCATGATGCCGCAGCGTCCCGCTGCCGGTGGTCCCGGTCCCCGTCCCGGTGGCGGCCCCGGTGGCCGTGGTCCCGGTGCGGGCGGCGCCCGTCCCGGCGGCGCCGGTGGCGCGGGTCGTCCCGCGGGCGGCGGCTTCGCCGGCCGTCCGGCCGGTCCGGGCTCGCGTCCCGGCGGCGGCGGCGGCTTCGGCGGTCCCCGTCCCGGTGGTGGCGGCTTCGGCGGCGGTCCGGCTGGTGCCGGCGGCGGCGGTCGTCCCGGCTTCGGCGGGCGTCCCGGTGGTCCCGGTGCCCGTGGTGGCACGCAGGGTGCCTTCGGCCGTCCCGGCGGTCCGGCCCGTCGTGGTCGCAAGTCCAAGCGTCAGAGGCGCCAGGAGTACGAGGCCATGCAGGCCCCGTCCGTCGGCGGCGTGATGCTGCCCCGCGGCCACGGCGAGACCGTTCGCCTGTCGCGCGGTGCGTCCCTCACCGACTTCGCGGAGAAGATCAACGCCAACCCGGCGTCGCTCGTCGCCGTGATGATGAACCTCGGCGAGATGGTCACTGCCACGCAGTCCGTCTCCGACGAGACGCTCGAGATGCTGGCCGGCGAGATGAACTACGTCGTTCAGATCGTCAGCCCGGAGGAAGAGGACCGCGAGCTCCTCGAGGGCTTCGACATCGAGTTCGGCGAGGACGAGGGCGGCGAGGAATTCCTCATGCCGCGTCCGCCGGTCGTGACCGTCATGGGTCACGTCGACCACGGTAAGACCCGACTGCTCGACGCCATCCGCAAGACGAACGTCGTTGCGGGCGAGGCCGGTGGCATCACGCAGCACATCGGTGCGTACCAGGTCGGTACCGAGGTCAACGGTGAAGAGCGCAAGATCACCTTCATCGACACCCCCGGTCACGAGGCGTTCACCGCCATGCGTGCCCGTGGTGCCAAGTCGACCGACATCGCGATCCTCGTGGTCGCGGCCAACGACGGCGTCATGCCGCAGACGATCGAGGCGCTGAACCACGCCAAGGCCGCCGGCGTCCCGATCGTCGTCGCGGTCAACAAGATCGACGTCGAGGGTGCCGACCCGGTCAAGGTGCGCGGTCAGCTCACCGAGTTCGGTCTGGTCGCCGAGGAGTACGGCGGCGACACGATGTTCGTCGACATCTCCGCCAAGCAGGGTCTGCACATCGACTCCCTGCTCGAGGCCGTCGTCCTCACCGCCGACGCCTCGCTCGACCTGCGCGCCAACCCGGAGCAGGACGCTCAGGGTATTGCGATCGAGTCCCACCTCGACCGCGGCCGCGGTGCCGTCGCCACCGTCCTCGTCCAGCGCGGTACCCTCCGCGTCGGCGACACGATGGTCGTGGGCGACGCCTACGGCCGTGTGCGCGCCATGCTCGACGACAAGGGCAACAACGTCGAGGAAGCGGGTCCGTCGACCCCCGTCCTGGTCCTGGGTCTCACCAACGTCCCCGGCGCCGGCGACAACTTCCTCGTCGTGGACGAGGACCGTACGGCCCGTCAGATCGCCGAGAAGCGTGCTGCGCGAGAGCGCAACGCCAACTTCGCCAAGCGCGTCCGTCGCGTGTCCCTCGAGGACCTCGACTCCGTGCTCAAGGCCGGTCTGGTCCAGGAACTCAACCTCATCATCAAGGGCGACGCGTCCGGTGCGGTCGAGGCTCTCGAGTCCTCGCTGCTCCAGCTCGACGTCGGTGAAGAGGTCGACATCCGGGTCCTGCACCGCGGTGTGGGTGCGGTCACCGAGTCCGACATCTCGCTGGCGATGGGCTCCGACGCCATCGTCATCGGTTACAACGTCCGTGCGGCCGGCCGTGCCGCGCAGATGGCGGACCGCGAGGGTGTCGACGTCCGCTACTACTCGGTGATCTACCAGGCCATCGAGGAGATCGAGGCGGCCCTCAAGGGTCTGCTCAAGCCGGAGTACGAAGAGGTCGAGCTCGGTACGGCGGAGGTCCGCGAGGTCTTCCGCTCGTCCAAGCTGGGCAACATCGCGGGTGTTCTCATCCGCTCCGGCGAGGTCAAGCGCAACACCAAGGCGCGGCTCCTGCGCGATGGCAAGGTCATCGCCGAGAGCCTCACCATCTCCGGTCTGCGCCGCTTCAAGGACGACGTCACCGAGATCCGCGAAGGCTTCGAGGGCGGTATCAACCTCGGTTCCTACAACGACATCAAGATCGACGACGTCATCGCGACGTACGAGATGCGCGAGAAGCCCCGCGCGTAAGCGCGCGGCGGTTCGCACCGTGTCGTGACACCGGGGCCGGTCGGCGGAATATCCGTCGATCGGCCCCGGCCGTTGCGTGTACGGTTCTGGTGATCCTGCCGCGCGACGGCCGGCAGGCCACCGAACCCGCACCGGCGGGATATCCGGACCTGAATGTACGTGGGGACTCTGTCCTTCGATCTGCTCCTCGGCGACGTTCACTCGCTGAAGGAGAAACGCTCCGTCGTCCGGCCCATCGTCGCCGAGCTCCAGCGCAAGTTCTCTGTGAGCGCGGCCGAAGTGGGCGACCAGGACCTGCACCGCAGGGCCCGTATAGGGGTCGCTCTGGTGAGTGGGGACGCGGGGTTCCTCTCGGATGTACTGGACCGCTGCGAGCGGCTGGTCGCGGCACGTCCGGAAGTGGAGCTGCTGTCGGTACGGCGGCGGTTCCACGGTGATGAAGACTGACCGCAAGACTTGAGAAGGAGACGGACCAGTGGCCGACAATGCGCGGGCGAAGAAGCTGGCGGACCTCATCCGGGAGGTGGTGGCCGAGAAGCTGCAGCGCGGCGTCAAGGACCCCCGCCTCGGTACGCACGTGACCATCACGGACAGCAGGGTCACCGGCGACCTGCGGGAGGCCACGGTCTTCTACACGGTCTACGGCGACGACGAGGCCAGGGCCAACGCGGCAGCGGGCCTGGAGAGCGCGAAGGGCGTCCTGCGCTCCGCGGTCGGCCGGGCGGCGCAGACCAAGTTCACGCCGACCCTGACCTTCGTGGCGGACGCCCTCCCCGAGACCGCCAAGGGCATCGAGGAGCTCCTCGACAAGGCGCGTGCCTCCGACGCACAGGTGCGTGAGGTGTCCTCCGGCGCTCAGTACGCCGGCGACGCCGACCCGTACAAGAAGCCGGACGAGGACGAGGACGAGGGCGCAACCGCGGAATGAGCACCAACGCAGGGAAGACTCCGGACGGCCTGGTCATCGTGGACAAGCCGTCCGGCTTCACTTCGCACGACGTGGTCGCCAAGATGCGCGGGATCGCCAAGACCCGCCGCGTGGGCCACGCCGGCACGCTCGACCCGATGGCGACGGGCGTGCTGGTCCTGGGCGTGGAGAAGGCCACCAAGCTCCTCGGCCACCTCGCGCTCACGGAGAAGGAGTACCTCGGCACCATCCGGCTGGGCCAGAACACCCTGACGGACGACGCCGAGGGCGAGATCATCTCCTCCGTCGACGCCGCCGGGGTCACCCGGGAGGCCGTGGACGCGGGCATCGCCGCGCTGACCGGCGAGATCATGCAGGTCCCGTCCAAGGTCAGCGCCATCAAGATCAAGGGCGTGCGCTCCTACAAGCGCGCGCGGGACGGCGAGGACTTCGAGATCCCGGCCCGTCCGGTGACGGTCTCCTCGTTCCAGGTGTACGACATGCGGGAGGCGGAGGCCGAGGACGGCACCAAGGTCGTCGACCTCATCGTCTCCGTCGTCTGCTCCAGCGGTACGTACATCCGCGCACTCGCCCGTGACCTCGGCGCCGGCCTCGGCGTCGGCGGCCACCTCACGGCGCTGCGGCGCACGCGGGTGGGCCCGTACAAGATCGACCGGGCGCGCACGCTGGACCAGCTCCAGGAGGAGCTGACCGTCATGCCGATCGGCGACGCGGCGGCCGCGGCCTTCCCGCGCTGGGACCTGGACGCCCGGCGTGCGGGACTGCTGGCGACCCGCGGTCGGCGGCTCAAGCGCGCGCAGTCACCCGCCCGCCCCCCCCCCCCCCCCGCGGGGCGCCGCGGGGCCCCCGGCCCCCCCCCCCCCCCCCCGGGCCCCCCCCCCCCCCCGGGCCCCCCCGCGTCCGGGTCCGAAGGCTCCGGCCGCCTCGAAGCCCGCTCCGGCGGCTCCCGTGGCGACCGAGTTCCCCGC
>NZ_JBSGWY010000014.1:0-10627 GCF_053609145.1 Streptomyces sp. NPDC054961
CGGTCAGGCCCCCACCCTCCGGATAACGCATACCACCGGCATACCGCAGGGATCATGAACCGTCACCACCCGACGACAACCCGAAATCCTCAGTAGCAGGTGACGGTGACCTCGTGGGTCACCGGGTTGGCCGACTGGGGGAAGGAGGCCACGCCGAAGGTGCCGCGGATGGTGGAGCCGCACGGGACGGTGCTGGCCGCGCCACGCAGCTCGAGGGGCGCCGAGTTGAAGGAGACGTACCAGGTCCGCGTGCTGGGCGCGCCGCTGCCGATCACCTCCGAGGACAGGGTGGCGATCAGTTCCTTCGAGACGGGCGAGGGTCCGGCCAAGCCGACCTTGCCGTAGAACACGACGGAATTGCCGGTGACTTCGGCACACACCCGCGTGGACAGACCCGCCTGCAGGCCCGAGTTCCCGCAGGAGGTGGCGGTCGCCGTGGCGTTGGCCGACTGGGCAGAGGCGCTGGCGGGGGTGATCGCGAAAGCGGCCAGACCTGCGGTGCCGACGGCGAGAAGCGCTAAGCGGTTCACGGGGAACTCCTTCTGGTGGATCACGGCCCGAGGCTCCCGGACCGTCAGTGTGTCATGTGATATTTCACATGACACTTAACCATAGGTTGATCCATTTCTGAACCCTCCGGCCCGATGCGTCCGGCGTCCGCCCCTGGGACGCATCACCGCCGCGGACATGGCCCGGCGGGCGGGTACGACGGCACCATGGGAGTACGGGCACGCGGGGGGCTGGGGGGAAAGCCGATGAGTCGCGCAGAACTGCAGCACCCGCGCCGGTACAAGACGGTGCTCCCCCGACAGCAACACGCCGAGCCGGTCGGCCCCGTGGACGACAAGGTCCACGTCCTGGAACAGCGGCCCGACTGGCTCCTCGACGGATGGCAGCCATCCCCCTTCCTCGTAGGACCCCTCTTCCTGGTGCGGACCCCCCAGCCCCGTGACCCGGCTCATCACTTTCAGTTCGACACGGCGGGTGTCGCCCTCCCGACCTGGCAGGACAGCTGCCTCGTGCCGTGCACGGAGCAGACCTGCCGCCGCTGGGTCGAAGCCGCCCTCGCCTACGCCACCGCCGTGGACGACATCAGCGCCGAGCTGCTCGCCGCCCTCCGTCGCGCCGGGTCCGTGCCGCGGTGGAGGCGCTTCGCCGCACCCGGCGCCCTACGCGGCTGGGAGCGAGCCCGGCAGCGCTACGACCGGGTCATGCGCGAGGCCAGTGAGGCCTACAAGCCGGTCCGTCTGGAGATCCTGGAAGCAATCCAGGTCGAGAAGGACAAAGCCGCCACACACGCGCGGCAGGAAGGGGAGGCTCGTCGCCGCAGGGCCGATGTCGCCGAACGGCCCGTCTGGTGCTGGTCGATGGCAACGGACGGCCGGTCGACGGCGTACGTCTTCCGCCACGACGTACCCGCCGACGACAGCAGCCGCGCACCGACCTCGCCGCGGGGCAGCGCACCCGTCGACCTGCCAGGTCTGCGCCAGGCCCTCAAGGACCTGAAGCCGGCCCGTCTGCGATGGGACCGTACGGCTGTGACCGAGACGGAGCGCGAGCTGCACGGAGTGAGCTTCGAGCACTGGTGGCGGGAGTTGTTCTCCGAGGACTACCGCACCTTCACATCGCAACCGCCGCGCCACGACGCGTCCCACCCCCTGATCGGTGGCACCGGCACCGGCGGAACAGGCGGTTTCACCGGCGGTATCAGCTTCGGCGGGTACTAACGCAGCGCGTTCGCCGCCGCCGCCTCGCTGGAGCCGGGCCGGCCTCGTGGCGCCGGGCCGCCTTCGATGCCGGCTGCGACGGTGCCGGGCGTCGCACCGGGGACGCAGCCGCGCCTCACCGACCGAGCGGGGCCATCACCGGTTCTCCGTCCGAGGGCCGGGGCGTTGCCCGGGGGCGACGCGCGCCGAGCGGACCGAGTTCGAAGGCCAGCCGTCCCAGCGCGATGAGGGTTCCCTGCCCGAAGACCAGGACCTGCCACGCCCCGTCGTGCCAGTACCACTCCTCCGTCCAGGGCCGGGTGAGCATCAGCGTCACGATGAGATGCGAGAGGGCGATGATGACGCCTGCCCGTCGCCGCCGGGGGCAGACGAGCGGCAGCAACGCCCAGAGCGTAGAGACGAGAACCAACCAGGGGGCGAAGAAGGCCAGGCCGGACACGACGTACCTCGCTGTCGGTAGAGAGTGCCCGCTACTGTCACACCGAGGGGCCCCGCGATACCAGCCCGGTGAGACATCGACCAGATCACGATGTCACAAAGGCCCAGCAGGCAGCCCTGCTCCCCGCGGTGACGAAGCGTGGGGGTGCGATGCTGTCACCGCGATGTCCCGGGCTCGTGGCGGACCGCCGCGCGGCCGGCCGAACCCGGCCCCCGCCCGGAGCTGTTGCGGTGCGTGCGGCCTCGGGCCGGTGGCTCGCGCAGGGGGCTCGGCGACAGCTCACTGGATCAGGTCGGTGTGCGGATGCTCCGGGGATGCAGGGCAGACGTAGAGCTGCATGTTGTCGGTGCTGCCGACCTCCACCGCGGTCGGCTGGGCCGGGTTCTGGCCGGCGGCACGGCCTGCGGCGAAGGCGGCGGCTCGATCCTCGTAGGGCGCCCAGCCGCGACTGCCCCTGTCCCATTCGAACGAGGCGATGGTCAGCAGCGGGACCATCTGCGCGTCGCAGACCGCGCAGAACCGGCGATACGGGTCGGTGCGGCCCCACGGGGGCCAGCCGCCGACCTTCCAGCCGGGAGCGTCGGCCAGCTCATCGTCGTAGAACGCCACCGGACAGTCCGCGTACGAGCTGTCCACGCCGGCGTCAGCCGCCTGCCACCTGCTCCAGTCCGCCAGCAGCTCCCGCACCTCCGCGCTCAGATCGAGGCTGTTGGGGTACTCGGTGATCTGCTCCGGCGCCAGCAGGCACGGCTCCGGGACGTAGCCTTCCCAGTCCGCCTCGTACGGTTCCGGCGCCTCGGCGAGCACATCGCCGACCTCCGCCGCGGACCGCCAGAACAACGCGGTCGCAGGCTTGGCATGCGGTTCGTGGTCGTAGGGGCACCACAGCACCTGGAGCACGTCGGCCTGCCCGGGCGGCCGCAAGAGGGGTACGTCGCGCACGTACAGCTGGGCCACGGGCACCATGGGCACCGGGCACTCCGCGGGCCACGGAGGACCGGCGTCGGAAAGCTCCGTGAACAGCGCCTCGTTGCGCTCCATGGCCGCTGCCTCCTCAGACGTGTACGGAGGACCCTGCGGATCACGGCGCAGCCGAGCTCGCACGCGCCTCTCGAGCCGCACGTCTGCCGGTGAGCACGACATGCCGCTGCCCGGGTGCGAGCCCTCGCAGTGCGGCCACGGCTCCTCAGCGGGCCACAGCAACGGCCCCCCGACCGAGCTCTCCCGCACCGAGGGCGACCCGGCACGCGGGTGCAGCCGGATCGCGGCCCGCGCCAGCGGAGCCAGCTCGGGAAAGACCGCGGTGACGTCGACGGGCCGCGGCGGCGTGGTGCGGAGGAAGACCATACGGCGATCCTGTCACCCCCCACCGACAGTCCCGCGACGTTTGTCAGCGCGTGGCCGGACACGGCGGCCGTGGGGATCGCGGAACATCGGCCCCTGCCCGGGGAGGCTTCGCCCGCCCGCGTGACCCGCGTACCCCTGCCCGGGAAATGCCCGTGTGGGCATGGCCACGGACTGCTAGCGTCTTCGGCATGAAGCGCGCTGCCATGACGACGACGCCGGAGAGTGTCCCGGCGCGCTGACAGCTGTTCCAGTCGAAGCCCCGGGGCGAGTGCCCCGGGGCTTCGCCCGTGCGGTCACTCGCCCGATGTCCGCGAGGAGACCGCCATGCATGACCACCGTAAGCTCGGCCGTGAACTGGGCCTGTTCGACACCGACCCGCTGATCGGCGCGGGCCTGCCGTACTGGCTGCCCGACGGCGCGGCCGTGCGCCACACCCTGGAGGAGTACATCCGCACCGCCGAGCGGCGCGCGGGGTACCGCCACGTGTACTCGCCGGTGCTCGGCAAGCGGGAGCTGTACGAGATCTCGGGACACTGGGCGCACTACAGCGACGACATGTTCCCCCCGATGGACCTCGGAGGGGAGCAGGTCGTGCTGCGGCCGAGCCTGTGTCCTCATCACGCGGTGATCTACCGTTCTCGGTCCCACAGCTACCGCGAGCTGCCCCTGCGCATGGCCGAGCTGGGCGGCATGTACCGCTCCGAACTCTCCGGCGTGCTCGGCGGGCTGACCCGGGTCCGGGCCATCCAGCTCAACGACGCGCACATCTTCTGCACTCTGGACCAGGTCGCCGCGGAGGCGCGGGCCGCGCTGGAGATGATCCGCCGGGCGTACGAGGCCCTCGGCATCACCCCGGCCCGCTACCGGCTCTCCCTCCCGGGCCCCGGTGGCAAGTACGTCGCCGCCCCCGAGCAGTGGCAACGGTCCACCGCCCTGCTGACCGACGTCCTCGACCGCTCCGGCCTGTCCTACGAGGCGGCGGAGGGCGAGGCCGCGTTCTACGGCCCCAAGATCGACGTTCAGGTCACCGATGGCGCCGGCCGGGAGTCCACCCTCTCCACCGTCCAGGTCGACTTCCACCAGCCCGAGCAGTTCGACCTGCACTACATCGGCGCGGACGGCGCCAAACATCGCCCGGTCATGGTCCACCGCAGCATCATCGGCAGTGTGGAGCGCGCCGTTGCCCATCTCATCGAACAGCACGGCGGAGCCTTCCCCGCCTGGCTGGCCCCCACCCAGCTGGTGATCCTCCCGATCTCCGACACCGAACTGCCGCATGCCGCAGCCCTCGCCCGACGGTGCACCGACCTCGGACTGCGGGCCGAGATCGCGGGACCCGACCGCGGCACTCTGGGCGCCCGTATCCGTGAGGCCCGCCTGGTTCCCTACCAAGCCGTCATCGGCGCCAAGGAAGCCGCTGCCGACCACGTCGCCCTGCGCCTGCGTGACGGACGCCGGCTCGACCCGCAGCCGGCCGGCGACGTACTGGCCCGCATCACCGCTCTCGTCGATGCCCACAGCACCGACCTGTGGGGCAGCACTGCCGCATAGCGGGCGCGCAGCGGCTGTCAGCGCCGCCCACATCGGCATCAGCGGGCTCGCCCCCCTCGGCCTGGCCGAGGGCCTGGTCCCCGAGCCGGCTCAGCTCTGCCTCGACGAGCTCGCGGAGCCCTCAACGGCCTTCTCCTGCACGGGATGACGGGACATCGGGTGAGCGGGATCAGCGGCCGGGGCGGTGGCACGCAGCGCCGCCTCGACCCGGCGGTCGTTGGTCATGGTCGCCGTGACGGCAGTCATGGCGAGGAGCAGGCCGGCGGCGGTGTAGAGCGGGGTGCGTACGTCGTAGGTGGTGGCCAGCCAGCCGCCGAGGAAGGCGCCGAACGGTGCGGCGCACATGGCGAGCATGCGGGAGGTGGAGGCGACCCGGCCCATCAGGTGGGCGGGGACGATCGCCTGCCGGAGGGAGGGGCCGAGCACCATCGTGGCGCCCATGCCCGCTCCGCAGACGGCGAGCGCGAGGCCGGCGACGTACGGGTTCGGGGCGGCGGAAAGACCCAGGACGGCGAGTCCCTCGACCGCGGCCGTGCAGGTCAGCGCGGTGCCGGTACCGAGTCGTCGGCCGAGGAAGGAGGCGATGCCCGCACCGAGCAGACCGCCGGCGGCCTCCGCCGTGAGGAGCAGGCCGAAGCCGAAGGCGTCGATGCCGAGACGGTCGTGCGCGAAGAGGGCGAGTACGGTCTCCACGGCGAGGAAGGCGACGTTCCCGACCGCCGGACGCAGCGCGAGCCCGAGCAGCAACTGGTTCTGGAACACGTACGCGGCGCCGGCCCGTGCCTGCCGCAGCAGCGACTCGCGGGCCTGCGGTACGGGCCGGGGTTCCGCGGGCAGGGACCGTACGAGCGCTGCGGAGAGCGCGAACGACACCGCGTCGGCGAGCAGCGGAACCGCCCGCCCGAGCGCGAGCAGGGCGCTGCCCGCAGGCGGTCCCGCGAAGCCGGACGCGGCGGTCTGGGCGCCGCGCAGGCGGGAGTTGGCGCGCTCCAGGAGCGCGGGGTCGCGGCCGAGCAGATCCGGCAGATAGGCCGTGGCGGCCGTGTCGAAGAAGAGTCCGCCGAGACCGAGCAGGAAGGCGAGGGCGGCGAGCAGGGGAATGCTCAGCACGTCGAGCGCGGCCGCTGCCGCCGGAATCGCCAGCAGTACCGCGCGCGCCGCGTCCGTGACCCACATCGTGCGCCGGCGGTCCCACCGGTCCACCAGCGCACCGCCGAGCACCCCGAAGAGCAGCCACGGCAGCGTTCCGGCGGCGGTGACGACGGCGAGCGCCATCGGGTCCCGTGTCAACGTCAACGCGAGCAGCGGCAGCGCGGCATGCGACACGCCGTCACCGAGCGAGGACACCGTCTGCGCAGTCCACAGCCGTCCGAATCCGGTCGGCAACTTCCTCAAGCCTGAGGTCACTTGGCGTCCCCCTCGGCCTGCTCGCGCGGCGCCGGGTGGAACAGGGCGAAGACGAGTGACGCGTCCGGCAGCGACGGATCGGACAGCTCCCGGTACTCGTCCGCCAGTGCCTGCAGCCGGGCCCCGAGCTCCGTGAACTGCTCCTCGGTGAGCCGTAGGTGCGCCATCCGTACGTACCGCTCGCCCTCCGCCGGCGATGCCTCCAGGTCCGCCACCGCATGCCGCATCAGCACATCCGGCCCGCCCTCCCCCGGATCCGGCAGCACGATCGTCCGCGCGGCCATGGCGTAGTACCGCTCGGTGACCCCCCGGACCTTCCGCGTGCGCACCACCTTGACCAGGCCGGCCCGTTCGAGCAGCCGTACGTGGTAGCTGGAACTCCCCTTCGCGAGGCCCACGCGCTCGGCGATCTGCGTGATCGTCGCGGGCTCGAAGCGGAGCACGGCCATGATCCGGTGCCGCGTGAGACTGGAAACGGCGCGCAACTGCTCGCCCGTGGTGACGTGGAGCGTCTCAGGGAGATCCTCGGTAGGCATGCCCCCAATGGTCAACGTTTCTTGACCATTGGGCAAGGGGGTTTCGGGATCGGCTGTCCAGCACGTGAGGCCTTCGCCCCCCGCACCGCCCCTCCCGGCCGCGATCGACCCGAACAGGGCCCACGTCCCCGGCCGATGGTCCGTCTGCTCGCCCAGGACGACGGGGACACCGCGAGGCGGTCGGGTGGCCCTTCTCCCACACCCTCGCGGGGCGGCCGCGCGGGAGGGTGGGTGGGGTTATCCCCCGGGCGGACAGGCCGACCCGCCACATGGTCCGGCGCGGTCGCGGGCGGCAGGGTGAAGGCGTGGAACAGGCACGAGCGGGTCGATGGAAAGAGCTGGTCACGATCAAGGGCAAGGGCGCGGGCGGTGGCACGGGCGCCGGGATCGGCGCGGTACTGCGCGCACCGCTCGCGGCGCGCACCTGGCGCGAGTTCGGGTACCTGCTGAGCGGGCTGCCGCTGAGCGTCCTGTACTTCTCACTGGCGATCACCGGGGTGAGTCTCGGTGCCGGGCTGTTCGTCACCTTCCTCGGCGTCCCGCTCCTGGCGGGGGTACTGGCCATGTGCCGCGAGTTCGGGCACCTGGAGCGGGCGCGGGCGCGCACCCTGCTCGGGGTGGGGATCGCCGATCCCGAGCCGGTCCGGGCGGAGAAGAGCGGGGCGCTGTCCGCGATGGGCGCGCTGCTCAAGAGCGGGAGCGCGTGGCGGCAATTGCTGTACTGCGTGGTCCACGTCCCGTGCGCGGCCTTCGGGTTCGTGGTGGCCCTGGTGTTCTGGGCGACCGGTTGGGCCTACCTGCTGTACCCGTTGTGGTTCTGGGTGTTCCCGGCTTTCACCGACCGTCCCGGTCTCCAGCTGTTCCAGAACGAGGGCCACGCCTTCTACCTCGACACGCCGGCCGCGATCGCCCTCACCTCCCTGATCGGGCTGGTGCTCACGCTCGCCACCCCGTGGGTGGTCCGGGCCCTGACCACCGTCGACCGGGCTCTGGTCAGCGGGCTGCTCGGGCCGTCCCGGCCGGACACCCGGGTCGCCGAGCGGGGTTCCGGACGGGGCGTCGTCGTGGACGCCGCCGCGGCCGATCTGCGGCGCATCGAACGCGATCTGCACGACGGGGCGCAGGCCCGGCTGGTGGCGCTCTCCACGGACCTGGGGCTGGCGAAGGAGAAGCTGCTGGAGGAGCCGCGCGACCCGCGGCGCGCCGCGGCGATGGTCGACGAGGCCCACGAGGAGGTGAACCTGACGCTCCGGGAGCTGCGCGAACTGGCGCGGGGGGTCCACCCCGCCGTGCTGACCGGCCGCGGTCTGGACGCGGCGCTGTCCGCGGTGGCCTCGCGGTGCGCGGTACCGGTGCAGGTGGCCGTGGACCTTCCGGCGCGGCCCGCGGCGGCGATCGAGGGAATCGCGTACTTCACGGCCTCGGAGCTGCTGCAGAACATCAGCAAGCACGCCCGATCGGCCTCGGTGGACGTGTGGAAGGCCCGTGAGCGACTGCTGCTCCAGGTCTCCGACGACGGCGGTACGACGGCGACGGCCGAATTCCCCTGGCGGTGACGGTCCGCCCCGGCTGCCCGCCGACAGCACGGCACTGCGCGCCACGGGCCGGGCCGGGTAGGTAGTGGCCCGGCCCGGTGGCGGGCCACCTCGGCGGAGATGCCCGGGACGGAGTCGACGTACCCGGGCAGGGGGACCGTTCGGTCTTCGATGAGCGGGCCCCGTCGTGGGCGTCCCCGTCGTGGGCGTCCTCGTTGTCGTCGTCCTAGTTGTCGTCGTCCTGGTGGCCGTGGTGCTCGTGGGACGGCTTGAAGAGGACCGACCGGGCGTTGAGGTTGTAGGCCCGCTCGCCCGGTCGCAGGGTCTCCTCGGCCTGTCCGCCGCAGTGACCGTCCCGGAAGATCACCGCCAGGGACTCCGTCTCGTTCTTGACCGCGTAGGCCGGATGACGCTGGGCGTGGGTGAGCTGGTAGCAGGTGTCGTTGTCGCCGGGGCGGATCTGCCCGGTGCGGTCCTCGCCGTCCCCGTCGGTGAACCGGTAGTAGAGGACTCCGAGGCCGTCGTGGTGCGGGTCGGCGGCGAGGGACTGTCCGGCGGTGGGGAGGACGAGCGCGAGGGAGGCGAGGAACGCGGCAGCGGTGGTACGAAGGCGCATAAGGGTTCCGTTTCTCGGGTTCCGTGGTCCCCGGTCCGATGGGCACCGCGGGCAGCTTAGGAGCGGACCGGACCGCCGGAACGGTGCGACATCGAAGGTTCACCCTCCCGGAGCCACCCTGAGCCACCCGCCATCGCGCCGCCCGCCCAGCCCCGCCCCGCCCCGCCCCGCCCCGCCCGCGGCGGGGATACCGGCAGGGATGTCGGCACCGGCGTGCGGCCGGATCCCGGCCGGGGGCCGCGAGCGGTGGTTCGTTCCCGATCAGCGTGCCTCCGGCCCCTCCGCGCAGGGGGCCGTCCGAGCCCCCGCCTCGAGGACGGCAACCTCACGCGCTGTGGGCACCGGCCCAGTTGAGCCGTCCCGCGTGGATCAGCCGGAGCTGGCGCCGTGCGGTGTCCGTGACGTCGGCCCACGCGTTGCCCTCCAGGGCCGCCGCCAGGTAGGCGGACGCCGTCATCACCATGTGGTCGACGTAGAGACGGGCGAGCATCAGCAGGTCCGCGGGGCTCCACCCGACGCCGAGCGGATCGGCGGCGAGATTTTCGGCCATTCCCCGGGCGAAGCCGTCCAGCCGTGCGGCGACCGCCTCACGCACCCGGCGTACGCCTCCGTGCCGCTCCCGGACGATGAAACGGAGGTGGGCGGGGTAGGCGCGGACCAGTTCGGCCATCAGGTCCACTGCCTGGTCGATGCGTTGTGCCGCGATCCCCGAACCGTCGAAGATCGAGGAGATGCCCTCGTTCAGGTTCTCCAGCGCCTCGTCCACCAGGGCGATCCCCAGTTCCTCGACGCCGGCGAAGTGCCGGTAGAAGGCCGTCGGCGCCACTCCCGCCGCGCGGGTCACCTCCCGCAGGCCGAGGCTGCCCAGGTTCTGCTCCTCCAGGAGCGACAGCGCGGCGTCCAGCAAGGCCCGGCGCGTGCGCAAGCGTTGGGCTTGACGGGCCCCGACGGTCTGATCCATGACGGAAATTAAACCCCACCCTGCGGGAGCCGCATGCCGTGAATTAGACTGGGTAGTCAGTGAACAACTGTTACCGAATCTAGGAATCTGAAGGAGGAAGCACGATGCTCTTCCTCGTAGCGGCTTTCATGCTCATGGGGATCCTGCTGGGAACCGTGGCCCACGTGCCGACGACGGTCTCGCTCGTCGCGACGGCCGCGATCTCCGCCTGGCTCATGGTCTTCGCCGTACGGGAGCGGGCCGGACGGCACCACCGCACCGATCGCCAGGGGGTCTCCTCATGACGACGGCGCGCCGGTCCACCGTCCAGGAACACCGCCCCACCCCTCCCGCCGCACGGCCCCGCTCCGCCGGCACGAACGGCGCCACCGCCCGTTCCCCCCACCCGGCCGCGGGGGCGGGGGCCCCCCCCCCCCCCGCCCGCCCCCCCGCGGCCCCCCCCCGGCGGTGGGGGCGGGGGGGGGGGGTGTGGGTTTACAACGGGGGGGGTGGCGGCGGGGGGGGCGGA
>NZ_JBSGWY010000014.1:10637-23369 GCF_053609145.1 Streptomyces sp. NPDC054961
GCCCCCCGCGCCCCCCCCCCCCCCCCCCCCCCCCCCGCCGCCCCCCCCCCCCCGCCGCCCCGCCCCCCCCCCCCGCGCCCCCCCCACGCCGACACCATGGCCGTCATCTCCTTCCTGTCCGGCCTGGTGGGGCTCTTGGCGATGAACCTCGTGCTCGGACCGATCGCGATCGTCCTCGCCGGCCTCGCCCTGCTCCGGGGCACGACCCGACCCGCCCGCGCACGCCTCGGGCTGGCCCTCGGGATCGCCGACCTCGTGGTCCTGGCCTGCCTGGTCAGCGCGGACCACACCTGGTCCTGGAGCCTCGGCTGACGGTGACCGTGGACCGGTCCCCGGTGCGGGACCGGTCCCGCACCGGGGATCCGCCAGCCGCACCCTGCCCACTTTCCACCCGCCGCCCTCCCCCTCCACAGTCCGAGCCGAAGGCCGTCCTCCCTCGGGCCCGGTCGCGCTGGCGTGACACGGGTGGGGTGACACTGGTGGGGTGACGCGTGTGAGCGAACGCCAGACGGACCGGCGCTTGGAACGGGCCATCCTCGAGCTGCTGGAGCGTCGGGGCCCCCGCTCGACGATCTGCCCCTCCGATGCCGCACGGACCGTGTACGACGGGGACGACGACGGCTGGCGCGCGCTGATGGAACCGGCTCGTCGTGCGGCCCGCAGGCTGGTCGAGGCGGGCGAGGTCGAGATCACCCAAGGCGGCCGTCCCGTCGAGCCGGCGAAGGCCCGCGGGCCGATCCGCATCCGACGTACGGCGGGCTGATCCCGAGGGAAAGGCCGTCCGCCGCATACCGCGCCCGCGCCGGTTCGGGCCGGTTCGGGCCGCAGCGGCACGCGGGCCAGTCGTGGCGGTGCCACTCGAGCCCGGCCGGGCCGGGTGCTGCGCGCCTACGCCGTGACGGTGGTCGCCCGTGGGACGGTCGTGGCGGTGCTCGACCGGCACGCGAGATCTCGGGTGCGGCGCGACACCTCGCACCTTGGGCGGACGGACGGGACAGCGGGCATGACGGCATCGGAATCGGGTTCGGCTGGTGCAGGGGCTTCGGGAACCGCGCCGGGCACGCGGCGGATTCTGGCTCCCCTGGCGTTGGCACAGTTCATCTGCAGCTTCGCGGGTTCGAACATGAACGTGATGATCAACGACATCAGCGAGGACCTGGACACCACGGTGCAGGGCGTGCAGGTCGCCATCACGATCTTCCTGCTGGTGATGGCCGCGCTCATGATCCCGGGCGGAAAGCTCACCGACAAGTGGGGCCGCAAGCGCTGTCTGCTGGCGGGACTGACGGTGTACGGGGCAGGGGCGTTGCTCAGCGCGGTGGCGCCGGGGCTGGGTGTGCTGATCGTCGGGAACTCGATCCTGGAGGGTGTGGGCACCGCGCTGCTGATTCCCCCGGTCTACATCCTGACGACGCTGCTCTTCACCGGCACGGCGGCCAGGGCGCGCGCGTTCGGGGTGATCATGGCGATGGGCGGGATCGGCGCGGCCGCGGGCCCGCTGATCGGCGGGCTGATCACGAGTGCGATCAGCTGGCGGGCGGCGTTCGTGTTCCAGGCACTGGTGGTCGTGGTGATCGTGCTGCTGAGCCGCGGGATCGACGACCCGCTGCCCCCTGATCCCGCCCGCCCCTTCGACACCGTGGGGGCCGTGCTCTCGGCGGCGGGCCTCGTACTGCTGGTCACCGGCATCCTGGCCGTCGACGACAGCGGCTGGCTGGCGCTGGGCCTGCTGTTGGCCGGGGCGCTGGTGCTGGCGGGGTTCTTCGCGTGGGTCCGGGGGCGCGAACGCGCGGGCCGGGAAGCCCTGCTGTCCACCGCCCTGTTCCGTGACCGCACCTCCAACCTCGGCCTGATCACCCAGAACACCCAGTGGCTGATGCTCATGGGCGTTTCGTTCACCGTCGCCGCCTACCTGCAGGTCGTCCGCGGCTACGACGCGATCGAGACAGGCGTGATCTTCACCGCCGCGACCCTCGGCATCCTCGCCTCGTCGCTGGCCGCGGAGAAGCTGGCCCGCCGGCACGCCCAGCGCACCCTGGTCATGGCCGGCTTCGCCGTGACGATCACCGGCATCGCCGTACTGATCGCCCTGGTCGCCGGGAACCCCACCCCCTGGGCGTTCGCCCCTGGACTGCTGCTGATCGGACTGGGTCTGGGGGTGATGCTCACCCCGTCGGTGAACATGGTCCAGTCATGCTTCCCGGAATCCCGGCAGGGTGAGATCTCGGGACTCTCGCGCAGCGTCTCCAACCTCGGTTCCTCGCTCGGCACGGCCGTCGCGGGCACGATCCTGGTGTCGGGTCTCAGCACGGGCGCGTACGCGGCAGCGATGGCGGCCCTGGCGGTGGTCGGTGTGGGCGGCCTGACGGCCGCCGCGTTGCTCCCACGGGCCCACCCGTCGGCGGCCGGCAAGGACGGTGAGCAGGCGCCCGACGTGCCGTGACCACGCCATCCGAGGGTGCGGGCCAACACCCCGGCCCCGCCCGCGAGGACGCCGTGGCCGAGCGGCCCCCGGCCACCCGCACCCGTGGGCCGGCTCCCCGCCGGCTCGGGCACCGGCCCGCCCCTGCGCGCCGGTGGGCCGGTGGATCGATGGGCCGTCAGGCGACCAGTGCGTAGATGCTGCTGCACATGAGCCAGAGTCCGGCCAGCAGCGAAAGGGTGACGATCAGCTGGTCCTGGTGGCGCTCGAGCCACGCCAGCAGGGCGTTCAGCCGCGCCTGGGCGGCGGCGGGCGCCCATACGGTGTACAGCTCCATGACGAGCAGGCTGAGGGTGGCCAGCAGGCAGTAGCCGGTCAGGGCGAGCCAGTCGGAGAGTGAGGAGAGGTCGGCGTCGACGACCGTGGCCGCGCCCGCACCGACCAGGGCCCACGGCTGGAGCAGCCAGGCGAGTGCGGCAGCCGTGCCGAGCGAGGCGTTGTCGACGCGGCCCCTCCAGCGCGGTTGCTTGTGCGGGCGGGGCGGGCGCCGGCGCCTGTAGCCGCCGAACAGCATCAGGCCGACGCCGATCGCCAGCTTGGCGGCGACCGCCGCGGTCGACGGCGTGGTGTGGTGGACCGGTGGCGTCCCACCGGTCAGCAACACCACGCAGGCGACCACCACGACCAGGTTGGCCAGCCACGACAGCAAGAAGGCGAGGCCCTTGCGTACACCGCGGCGTGATGCGAGGAGCAGGATGAAAGCGCTGTTGTGCAACGGTCCGAGGGTGATGGACGTACCGATCACGACCAGGTCGGCGATCATCGACACAACCGCTCCCGGGGGTCAGACCAGCCCGGGATCCCCGAACGGGCGTCTTGCACGGCATGCAGGGTGGGCAGGGCGACAGGGTGTGGGCACCCTCGAGGCGCCGTGTTCCGACTCTGCGTCTCCCGGCCCGACGGATCAAGCCAGCCACGCCGGTGCCCCCGAACGCCTCAGGCCTGACAGGGGCGACGGGAGGGGGCGCGCCGAGGCCGCCGCACCCCGTTCAGGGTGCGGCGGCCTCGGCGCGTCATCGGCCCGTCGGGCCTACTGCGCGGACACCTTGAGCAGCTTGTTCGGCGTGCCACTGGTCGGGTTCGTGATCTTCCCCGGGGTCGCCCCCGCGGTCAGTGCCGCCGCGACCTGTGCGGGCGAGGCGTCCTTGTGGCCGGCCAGATAGAGGGCGGCCGCTCCCACCACGTGCGGGGTTGCCATGGACGTACCGGAGATGGTCTTCGTACCGCTGTCGCTGTCGTTCCAGTCGGAGGTGATCTCCGAGCCCGGCGCGTAGAGGTCCACGATCGAGCCGAAGTTGGAGAACGAGGACTGGGAGTCGTCGGCCGCGCTGGAAGCCACCGTGATGGCCTCGGGGACCCGGGAGGGAGAGCCCTGTCCGGCGTCGGAGGACTCGTTGCCCGCCGCGACGGCGAAGGTGACACCGGCGGCTATCGACCGGCGCACCGCCTCGTCGAGCGCCTCGTCGGCGCCGCCGCCGAGGCTCATGTTGGCCACCGAGGGCCCGGTGTGATGCTGCGTCACCCAGTCGATGCCCGCCACCACCTGCTCGGTGGTGCCCGAGCCGTTGTCGTCGAGCACGCGGACGGCGACGATCTTGGACTTCTTGGCCACCCCGTGGGAGGTGCCCGCGATGGTCCCGGCGACGTGCGTACCGTGCCCGTTGCCGTCGTCGGCGGTCGCGTCGTTGTCCACGGCGTCGAAGCCGTGCGTGGCCCGGCCGCCGAAGTCTTTGTGACTGATCCGGACGCCGGTGTCGATGACGTAGGCCGTGACTCCCTCACCTCCCGCATCGGGGTACGAGTACTTCTTGTCCCCCGCGGTATCCGTCTGGTCGATGCGGTCGAGGCCCCACGACGGGGGGTTGTCCTGGGTGCTGTTGATGGAGAACTTCTTGTTCTGGACGACCTTGCCCACGGCCGGGTCGGCGGCGAGGCGCTTCGCGGCGGTCTCCGAAAGACCGGCTGCGGAGAAGCCGTTGACCGCGGACGTGTAGGTGCGCTTCAGCTCGCCGCCGTACTTCTTGGCGAGCGCCGGCTTGTCCGCGTCCTTGTCGAGTATGACGATGTAACTGCCGCTGAGCGCGCCAGGTGCGCCGAGCCCGTACACCGTTCCCTCGGCCGGGGTGTTCGCGCCGGCGAGGGGGGACAACAGCATGCAGACACCGGTTGCAGTGGCGACTCCCGTGGCTACCGCAAGGATCCGGATGCCGCGGGAACGGGTGCGTGCGTGCTTGTGAGTTGACATGGAGAGAGTGCTCCTCGTGTTGACGTGTGGGGCGTCAAAGCGTGCTGCGCAGCCCCTCCGGAGCCGAAAAATCTCCGGGGTGACCTTCGAAACCCTGACCGATTACCGGAGTTGATTCAAGGCCGCCCGGCGCGTCAGCGTTATTCAACAAGCTTTCTTAAAGAGACCTCCCCGTCGGCCCCACGGAATGACCACACTCTCCGAACCACCCACACATTCACGTCACTTCACGGTGCATTCGCGAACACGCCTCTGTGCAGCACCCGTCGACCGGTCACTTCCACGGGCGGAGGGGGTGGGGATTCACGGGGCGCGGCGGTCACCGCGCGACCCTCATCCAGAGGCCGGCGGCGTCGAGCGGCGGCGTCGGGCGGCGGCCGGAGATTCTTGATCGTTCTCACGTCGTTCGGGAACGACAAGGCCGAGGACTCACCTGATCGCGGGGCATCGCACAGGCCCTGGTGCGCGGGGTGGGGCTGGACAGGCTAGTTTGCTCGGATGAGTCTTCTCGATGACGTGGCCGAGCGCGACGGCTGGCGGTGCTGGGTGTGCGACGAACCGGTCGACCCGGACAAGTCGGTGAACGATGCGCAGGGGCCCAGCGTGGACAGCCGGACCACCGACCGCAAGGCCAAGGTCGCCGAGCGGCTCGCGCACCGCGGGTGCAACTCCCGCAAGGGCGCGGTCAAGGTGGTCATCGCCTGGCCGGACCGCCCGTACGTGGCCGAGCCGGCGCCGCTGCTCACCGTTGCCGCGCGGCTGGAGCGCAAGGCGGGCCGCGAGATGGTGGGCCGTTGTTCGACCAGGCAGGACGCCCAGGAAGCGGCGGACTGGCTGGTGGACCGGTTCTCCCGGCTGACCCCGGGGCTGCCGGTGACCGCCGACATCGAGGCGGGTGGCGGCCAGTTCCTCGTCATCCTCTCCACCGGCCGCCGCTGACCGGAGACGACCAGCGCCCGCCCCCCTACGGGAGGCGGGCGCGCGGGTACGGTGCGGCCCGGGTGTGCGGGGCCGCCGTCACCGCAGCACGCGGGGAAGCCGCAGGCTCAGCAGGACGGTCAGGAAGATCAGGCCCAACTGGACGAGCAGGGTGACCTCGAGCGCGTCCCGCACCCCCATCGTGGGGCTCAGCGCGAGGAACAGGCTGCCGAGCGTGGCGACACCCAGGGCGAGCGCGGACTGCTGCGTGGTGACCATGACTCCCCCGCCCACGCCGGCCCGGTCGGCGGGCACGTCCGAGAGCATCATCCGCATCAGGACCGGGAGTTGCAGGCCCTGACCGAGTCCGGCCACCGCGACGCCGGGTGCGATCGCGGCGAGGTCGAGGCCCGACCAGTCGCGGCGGACCGCCGAGAGCAGCAGGGCGATGCCCACGGCCTGGAGCACGCCGCCCGCCGTGACCACCCGGCTGCCGAAGCGCCCGACCAGCCGGGGCCCGGCGAGGGAGGCCGCGAAGAAGGCCACCGCCATCGGTACCAGCGCCAGCCCGGCCCGGACCGGGCCCATGTGCAGGCCCTGCTGGAGCACCACCGCGATCACGAACATGAACCCGCTGAAGCCGATCGAGAACGGCACCATCATCACCAGGCCGCGGCGCAGGGATTCCAGCCGCAGCAGGCTCGGCGGCACCAGCGGGGTGCGCCCCAGCCGGTCCTCCCGGCGCTCGGTCAGGTAGAAGGCGACCGCGGCGAAGGGGAACACGGCGAGCGAGACCCAGGTCCACAGCGGCCAGCCCGCCGCCCGCCCCTCGGTCAGCGGCAGCAGCAGGGACACCAACGAGAGGGCGAGCAGCAGGGTCCCGGGGACGTCGAGGCGCGCCGGGTGCTCCGAGCGGGTGTCCGGCACGGCCCGGACGGTCAACAGCAGACCCAGTGCCACCACCGGTACATTCACCAGGAACACGGCGCGCCAGCCCGTACCGGCCACGTCCGCGGCGACGAGGACGCCGCCCAGGATCTGCCCGGCGACCATGGACAGCCCTGCGGTGGCCCCGTACAGGCTCATGGCGCGGGCCCGGCGCGGGCCATGGGTGGTGGCCTGAATGGTGGCGAGCACCTGCGGCAGCATCAGCGCGGCCGCGGCACCCTGCGCCACCCGGGCCCCGACCAGCGTCCAGGCGGTGGGGGCCAGTCCGCAGGCGAGCGAGGTGAGACCGAAGGCGGCCATGCCGATCAGGAAGAGGCGACGCCGGCCGGCCGTGTCGCCGAGCCGGCCGCCGAGGACCAGGAGCACCGCGTAGGTCACCCCGTACCCGGCGACCACCAGCTCCAGCAGGGCCGGACCGGCCGCCAGGTCCGCGTCGATGGCGGGCAGCGCGACGTTGACGATGAAGAAGTCGATCAGGGGCAGTGCGGCGCCGAGCAGCACCGTGAACAGGCCGAGCGGCCCCATCGCGGTGCCGGCCGGCGGCGCGGTGGCCGCGGGCACCTCCGCGGAGACCGAAGAGGGGCGGTTTCGGCGGACCGTTGTTTCGCTCATGCCGGATACGATCCCCCGGCGCTCAGCCTGGTACCAGAGTCTCTTCATCCTGGTATAAGGACTACCTGGCAACGGGATGGACGCTGCGGCATCCTGGTGCCATGACCACTGTGGCACCGGAGAGCGACGTACGCCGGCACGAGCTGGCCGATTTCCTGCGCAGCCGCCGCGAGCGGATCACGCCGGAGCAGGTCGGGCTGCCGCGCGGCGCCCGCCGACGCACCCCGGGACTGCGCCGCGAGGAGGTCGCGCAGCTCTCGGCGGTCGGGGTCACCTGGTACACCTGGCTGGAACAGGCGCGGGAGATCCAGGTGTCCCAGCAGGTCCTCGACGCCCTGGCCCGGGCCCTGTTGCTGGATCCCAGCGAGCGGACCCACCTGTTCGCCCTGGCCGCCATGCCCGACCCGGCACCGCACGCGGCGTGCCCGACGGTCACCCCGGCCCTGCGGGCCATGCTGGACCAGATGGGTCCCGTGCCGGCCTGCGTCCAGAACAGCCGGTACGACATCCTCGCGTACAACGAGACGTACGGTCGGCTGCTGTGCGACCTGGACGCGCTGCCGAGGGAGGACCGCAACTGCATGTGGCTGGCGTTCACGAACGCCGAGTGGCGAGCGGCCGTGGTGGACCTGGCGGAGATGAACCGTACGCTCGCGGCGAAGTTCCGGGCCTCGATGGCGGAGCACCTGGCGGAGCCGACGTGGAAGGCGCTGCTGTCACGACTGGAGACCCACTCGCCGGAATTCCGGGAACTGTGGGCACGGCACGAGGTGGTCGGCCCGGCGGGCAAGACGAAGTACCTCCGCAACGCGCGGGTGGGGCTGCTGCACCTGGAGCACACCAACCTGTGGCTGGGCCCGTCGGCGGGCCCGCGGCTGGTGACGTACGTGCCGATGGACCAGGAGACCCGTGAACGGCTGGAGCTGCTGCACCGCCTGTCCCCCGCCGGGGCCTGACGCGGGTGGGCGTCGGGCTTGCGGCCGCGAGCCCGTGGACCGACACGTGACGACCAGTGAGGCCCCGTGAGGCCCCGTGGTGCGGCGTGCCGGGCGCACGGCCCCCCGCCGCTGGTGACGCGGCGGGGGTCGGCCCCTACCCGGGGCGCCCCGAACTCACCCTCGTGGCAGCCGCGGTTCACCGGAGGAGGACACGGCGCCACCTCCCGGAGGGTTCTCGCAGGTCACGTCCTCGGCGGGCAACTGACCCGTGGAGAGGTAGACGTTGACGGTCGCGTCGGCGCAGGACCCGGACGAGGAGAGGTACACCCCGTGCCCCTCTCCCCCGCGGGCCAGCACCATCCGTGAGCCCTTGAGGGCCTTGTGCAGGCCCTGACCGCTGGCGAGCGGGGTCAACGGATCCCACTCGTTCTGTACGGTCAGCACGTCCGCACGGGTCTTCATCGGCGTGGCGGGTTCGAGCGGCCGCTGCCAGAAGGCGCACGGTTTGATGTTCGACGCGAAGTCCCCGTAGAGGGGGTGCGCCACCTTGTCCCGGGCCGCGTCCCGCGCGTACTGTCCGGGCTCGCGCGGCCAGTTGTCCGTGTCCCCGCACAGCACGGCCCAGTACACGGCGGTGGCGTTGCTCGAGGGCACGGCGACGGGGCCCTCCGCGGCCGCCGTCCGGTCCTGCGGCCCGTCGCCGCGCGGTCCGGGCATGCCGGGAAGACCGGGCATGCCGGGCGCGGGTACTCCGGGTGCTGCGGGCACTGCGGGCACTGCGGGCACTGCGGGTGCTCCGGGCGCTCCGGGCGCTCCGGGCGCTCCGGGCACGGGTATTCCGGGCGCGGGGTTGTCGGGTGCGGGAGTTCCCGGCTGCCCGGGGTGCGGCGACTCGGCCGAGGCCCTCAGGGCCCTGATCACCGACGAGGCACCCTCGGTCGAGAAGAAGAGCGAGGGGTCGGCCCTCAGGTCGGCACCCGTGACCTTCGTCCCGTAGTGGAGGATCGGATCCCTGTCGGCCCGGGCCACCAGCGCCCAGAACGTGTCGGACACCGCTTCGGGCGTGGCGCCGAGCCCGTAGGTCTCCGAGCGCTCCGCCGCCCACCGCGTCCACCGCTCGAAGGCGGGTTCGGCTCCGGTGCCCCACACCTGCAGCATGCCCCGCCAGGCGCGCTGCGGGTCGACCCCGCTGTCCAGGACGAAACGGTCGGTGCGTTGCGGGAACATCTGGGAGTACACCGCTCCCAGATAGGTCCCGTACGAATAGCCCAGGTACGAGATCGTCCGTTCTCCCAGGGCCGCGCGGATCACGTCCATGTCGCGTGCGGTGTTGCGGGTGGTGATGTGGGGGAGCACATCGCCGGACGCCTCGCGGCACTTGTCGGCGATGCTGCGGGCCCAGGCCACGTCCGAGGCGAAGGTCTCGGGCCGGTAGGCCCCGCCCACGCCCTTGTCCGCGGGGCTCACGTCACCGCAGCTGACCGGACTGCTCTGCTCGACCCCTCGTGGATCGAAGCCGATGAGGTCGTAGCGGTCCCGTACGTCCTTGGGCATCTCCGCGTCCAGCCGCAACGGCCGGAGGAGCCCGGAGGTGGCGGGTCCTCCCGGGTTGAAGAGCATGACCCCGCGGCGCTTGGCGGGGTTCTCGCTCTTCATACGGGATATGGCGATGTCGAGGGTGCGCCCCTTGGGGCGCTGGTAGTCGAGCGGCACCGTGAGGGTCGCGCACTCGAACGCCGCCGGCCTGTCGGGACTGCAACGGTGCCAGGCGGGTTTCTGACGCAGGTACTCAGGGACGTGCGCGGCGGCGGCCGGGGGCGCCCCGAGGACGGGCAGGGCGGTGGCGATGAGCCCGACGGTGGCGAGCACGGGGGCGAGGCGTTTCATGGGCGTGGTGCCGTCCTTCCGGTGAATTCGCTGCTGCCCCCACCTTGTTGGGTGGACGGGCCCGGGCGAATCCCCCGGAAGAGCCGATCTTCATCCCTCGCGTGTACCACGCGATATCCGGACATCTGGCCGGTACTGAACCTGCGTCACTCACCCCCGCGGGGCCGCCCCCGGCGTACCCGCCCGTCCGCCCGTCGTCCCTGTCCCTCTCACGTATGACACCCCTCGAGGACGCCCCCTCCGCGCGGGGCAACCGAAGCCGGCCCCGGGCACGCCGCGACGTCGTGGTCCTGAGGCGGCGTGGGCGCCGTTCTCGCCCGGTGCGGACGACTGACGCGCGCTCCCGCGCAGGTCACGGAGAGCCCCGTGTTCCGCGAGTTCCGCGCGCGGCCCGCGGCACGACGGCCACGGCGCGGCTCCGGGCCCGCGGCCGGTGCGGCGGCGGCTCGGCGGCTCGGCGGCTCGGCGGCTCAGGAAGGCCCGGACGCAGAACGGCAGTACCACCGGCGGAGCGGTGGTACTGCCGTTCGGGTTCCCGTTCCGGTCGAGGATGCCCGTCTCACTGCCAGGACGTGAACCGCCACTTCGGGGACTTCTCGGTGCAGGCCTGGTAGACGGCGGGGGTGCCGTTGTGGTGCTTCACGCCCCCCACGCCGACGCAGTGCTGGTCGGAGATCTCGAAGCGGTCCCCGTGGCCGGTCATGCTCCAGTCCGTTCTCAGGTCCCGGTTCGAGCAGTCCGCCTGCACGATGTCACTGCCCGGCTCGAAGTTGTCCCCCACCAGGGCGAGGCACTTGTCGCTGTGCTGTGCCCGGAGCCTGACGAAGAGGACGTGGTCGGTATCGCGCTGACCGGCCGGCCGGTCCTCCAGCTCGCCTCTGGGCGTGTCGATCGTGGTCGTGACCCGCCACCGCTGGTCCGTGATCCCCAGGCAGTCCCACAGGACCACATCCGCGCCCGAGCGCTGGGACGATCCCGGGACGCTCAGGCACTTGCCGTCCGGGCTGCGAATCTCGTAGTACTGAACGGCGGCGTGGGCCGGGCCCGCGCCCAGGGCGCCCAGGACCAGGGACTGTGCGGCGAGGATCGCGAAGGCGGCGGCGACGCGGGCCGCGGGACGCCCGGGCATGCCGGTCATGGGTCCTCCTTCGGCCGTTCTGCGAACACCTACAGGGCGACGCTAGCCGCCCTTCGCGGGCCACCCTGCCTTGGACTAGTCCATCCGGGTGACCCCGAACACGGGCTCCGCGCCCGCCCCCGTCCTCGTCGGCCCAGGTCAGGGCAGGCCAGGGGCACGCGGCGGGTACCCCGCGATCACGATGCCGCGGTGGGGGGTCAGGGAGCTGCCGGGGCCTGGCGTCGGGCGAGGGCGTCGGAGGTCTTGGCGGTGATGCAGAGCGAGGCGATGAGGGTGAGGCCCAAGGCCCCGCCGACGGCGAGGACGCTCCCCGTCGCCACGGGCGCGGCGCTGCCGGGCTCTCGTGCCGAGCCCGAGAGGAAGGGGACGATGCCCAGCACACCGGCTCCCAGCCCGATCTCCGCCCAGACGACCTTCGGGAAGTGGTGCAGCGTCAGGTGCAGGAGCGAGGACTTCTCGTCGGCCTGGCGGGCGAGGGTGATGCGCGGCATCAGCCAGAACTGGTTGACGGCTCCGGCCACGACCATGCCGAGCACCAGGAGGATCTTGACCAGCAGGAAGAGGCCGTAGGTCGTCGTCCACAGCTGTCCGATGCTGCCCACGTGCTTCCAGGACAGCCAGAGGCCGGAGATCATGACCGCGGCGACACAGACGAGGGCGACGAGGCTGAAGCGCCTCCAGATGTCCGCCCAGAGCAGGCCGGCGTTCTCGCCCAGCTGACGGCGGGCACCGGCGAGGCCGGCCAGGACCGCCAGTCCGCCGAGCCAGACCGTGCCGCTGATGATGTGCGCCTGCCCGAAGACGAGGCCGGTCACGCGGTCCGCGTCAGGGGTGGTGGCCGGTATCGCGCCGACGAGCGTGACCGCGACCGACAGAGGCAGCGCGGTCAGAGCGATCGCGTCCACGTGTCGGCGGACCGCTCCGACGAAGAGCGAGACCAGCGCCAGGGACGTCAGGACGAGGACCGCGTTCTGGGCGATGTAGAGCGTGCCCTGCGCCACCCAGGCGTCCTTGCCCGCGGGTGCCCGCAGGAAATCCGCGATGCGCCCCGGGGCGAGCGCGTCACCGAAGGGCATGCCCTTGCCCGCCCGGGCCACCCGGGCGGCAAGCTGGAAATAGCCCGCCACCAGCAGCACGGCCCCGGCCCACGCCAGATAGAGCGCGGTACGCCGCCGCAGCGCCACCGCGTCCGCCTCCTCCGTCCGCGGCGCGCGGAGCGCCGGGCGAACGGCCGCCACGTAGGTGACGGTGGAACCGATGGCACCGCAAAGACCGACGAAATAGCCGGACTTGGTCAGGACCCTCCACAGGGGAGGGGTGGTGTAGGCCGCAGCAGCAGCAAGGTCAGCGTGAATCATGTAGGTGAGGCTAACCTAAATAAAGATAATGTGAAGAGGGGGGTCGCGTAAGGGGCATCCTGGGCGGCGCGGGGGAAGGGATCCAGGCCGAGTCGTGGGGGGGGGGGGGGGGGGGCGCCCGGCGCGCGGGGGCCCCCCCCCCCCCCGCGCCGAACGCGCGCGCGCGGCCCCGCCCGCGCCCGAGCAGCCCCACGACCCTGCCCGCG
>NZ_JBSGWY010000014.1:23379-42155 GCF_053609145.1 Streptomyces sp. NPDC054961
ACTACCTGCTGTGTGTGTGGGGGGGGTGGGTGCGGGGCTTGGTGGGGGGGGGGGGGTCCGGGTCCCGGTGGGGTGTGTTGGGGGGGGGCGGCCACCCGGCCCCCGCGCGTGGGGGCCCGGCCTCACCTTGAACATGTCGCTGGCCAGCGCCACCTCGACGTCGATGCTCAGACCTGGCCGGACCCCGACCGACAGGGCCTCGTCGATCGCGGGGATCGCGGTGTCCAGACCGATCTGGGCGTCCGAGGTCGGGGCCAGGGCGATGGTCGTGCCGCTCTCCCCGATCGCCCTCCACGCCGCCGGGGTCAGGCCGGTGGCGTGGATAAGCGTGACGTGCGCGCCGAGGATGCCGTCCTTCTCCCACTGCCGATGGCCCGTGACGAGGAGGCGCCGAAGACGGCGTCCACGCTCACGCCGATGCCCAGCTCCTCGGCCGTGCGCGCGAGTTCGGGCCCGTAGGCGAAGGCGGGACCGGCGATCTCGTCGGTGGCCAGGGCTGCCAGCCGCAGGGTGAGCAGCTGATCGTCGCCGGCGAAGTACGTCTCCCTCAGGCGGGTCAGGTCGCCGGGCCACTGCTTGTCCCAGTCGCCGAAGTGCGGGCCCATGGAAGCGTGAACGCCACGGATGCCGGTGTCGATGAGGGCGTGGACGGCGGCGTCGGAGTGCTCCGGGGTTCGGGCGTTGTGGGAGAAGTCGAGCATGCAGGTGATGCCGCTGTCGATCGCCGCCGGCGCAGCTGGGTATCCCAGGCGTGCCGGTGGGTGTCGACGAAGCCCGGCGTGAGGATCGTGCCCGACGCCTCGACGACCACCGCGCCGTCCCGGTTCAGGCGGGAACCGATCGCGGTGATGGTGTCGCCCTCGACGCGCAGGTCGGCGTCGTGCAGGACACCGAGGCCGGAGTCCATGGTGACGATGGTGGCGCCGGTGAACAGGATGCGCCGGTTCGGACCGGCGGGCCGGCGCCGAAGCTGTTCGAGCACGGCGGGGCTGGTGGTATCGGAGCGGATCACGGGGAGGTCCTGTTCGTCGCGCCAGGGCCGGGGGGCCGTACGGAGGGGGTGAGGGGATGACCCCAGCCTCGGCCCGTCCGACGGGGGCGGCCAGGCCGCCCTGTGCCCAGGTACGGCGCACCCGGGATCGGCGGCCCCGCTCGTTCGGCGGCCGAAGGGCGGGCTCGCGACGGCGCTCGGCTCAGTCGCCGGGAGGGCCGACGTGGCTCAGCCGGAATCGGCGTTTCGCAGGGAAGCGTTCTCGTTCCGGGTCAAGGAAGTCGATCAAGTCCATCAGGGCCACTTGCAGGTCCACCACGCGTGGATGCCGTCCGGGAAGCGAAGCCAGCTCGACGATGCTGTCGGACAGGCGGGAGAACCACACGGCGAACTCCGGGTCCGCTTCCAGGCGGGCGCAGAACTCCGCGTACCCGATGCACCGATCAGCTTCCTCGCCCTCGATGATGACCAGTTCTCCGATGGCCCTCTGATCACTGCGGAACACCTGAAAGTGCGTGTCCGGATGGGCGTCGTCGCTCAGGACGTTGCCGATCCGCGTGAACAGCGCCACGACGCGCCGGTTGGCTTCCTGGTTTCCGAGATCGAGGAAATAGACGCGGCGCCTGAGGATCTCGACCCAGCCGAGGTACTCGGCGAGCACGTGCAGCGTGCTGCGGACCGCGTAGAGCCGGTCGTGGGGTTGTACGAAGTGCACGCGCAGGAAGCCTTGACCAGCGATGTTGAAGAGGCGCGACTGAAAATCGAAAGCAGCCCAGAGCAGCGGGTCGCGATACCGGCTCATGACGTCCTGCCGCTCCCGCACGCGACGACGCTCGGCCGACTGCCGCTCCAAATCGTCTCTGAGGAGCGCATTCGCCCTATTGGCGCGGGCACTGTAGGCGAGGCTCGCCAGAGCCACGGCTCCGGAAATGGACGCGACGATCAGTTCGGTGTTCACGGCATCGCATCGATCGAGGTCGAAGTACAGGGCGTGCGAGGGGTTCCGGGCGCCACGGTCTCCGCCACCCCGGGCGTCCGTCAGCGCAAGCCGCCCTGCCCGGCCCCAGCGGGGGCCGGGCAGGGCGGCACGGACCGGGTCAGGTCAGGTCAGGTCAGGTCAGGTCATGATCCGGCTGTTCCCGCCCGGGTGGCCTTCGGCGCTGTCGTCGTTGAACCAGTAGTCGCCGGCCGCGAGGTAGCGGAAGGAGTGGCTGGCCTTGGGCGGCAGGGCGACCGTGACGGCCCTGGTGCCGTCGGGGCGCGGCTTCAGTTCGTGGGTGCCGGGCTTCCACCCGTTGAAGTCGCCGACGACGCTGACCGGCCCGGGAGGGGTGTCGGCGGGCAGGACGAAGGTGACCTCGGTACGGCCTTTGCGACGCTGGCGTTCGAGCACGACAAAGCTCCTTCGACGGACGGGGAAGGCGAGCGGCTCCAGAGGACGGCTGCTCGCAGGGGCCTCGGATACATCACGTTCTGCCATTAAATAGTGCTCTATGTGACTGCGCCAGCGGATCCGAGGGCGTCAACGGGGCGCCGGGTGACGTTCGCGCGCGGCTGAGCGGGTCCTTCGCCTTCCGCGTACGGCGCGCACCGGGGGGAATGCCGTCCGGGCGGAGCACGGATGACTACGCTGCGTACATGCCGATTGCTCCTGCGCAGTTGAGGTTGCGAGAGACTCCGGGCTGGGCGGTGGGGCTGTGCCTGTTCGGGCTCGCCGCCGGTCTCTGCATGATCATCTGGTACTCGGTGGATCCGCCGTTCCTGTACAGGCCCACAGGGAACAGGGAAGTGCTCCTGCAGTTCGCGGCGACGGCCGAAGGGGCCCGCGCCCTCGTCAACGGCGGCGGGGACGGAAACGGAGACGGGGTCAGACTGTTCCAGGACGGCCTCGTCCTCGACTGGCGCATGTTCATTCCCGGGTACGCGGTGGCTCTGGCCGGGGCCTTCGGGCTCGGCCATCTCTTCCTCTACCGGGAGTCCGCGCGGCTGTGGGCCCGTCGCGCCCTCGCCCTCACCTGCGTGCCGGTGGCGGCGGACTGCGTGGAGAACGTCTTCCTCTGGAGGGCTCTGAACCGGCTCGCCGCCGACCCCGTACGGGACCTGACGCGGGCGGCCTACTTCGCCCAGGTGAAATGGGCGCTCGTCGTCCCGCTGGTGGCCGCGGCCGTCCTGATCGTCGTCACCCTCTGCTGCCGCCGGGTGCTCGACCCCGCCCGCGTGGTGAGTACGCGGGAAGACCGGCCCCGTCCCGTCGTGGCCCACGCCCACAAGATCGTTTCCGGCACCGAGAGCCAGTGGAGCGACCCGGACGTCATCCTCCCGCCCGCCGCTCCCCACGACTGGGAGGCGCGGACCGGGTGGACCGTGCCCCCGGCGGGGGCCCCCCGCCCGCGCCCGGGCCCCCCGCCCCCCCAGCACCGGGGCGGGCCGGGGGTGGCCCCGGGGCACCGGGGCGGGGGGGGGCCGGCAGCCTCGGGGGGTGGACACCGCCGCCCCCCGGGGGGGGGCGGGGCGCGGGGGGCCCCCCCCCGGGGCGGGGGCCCCCCCCCCCCCCCGGGGCCCCGGACCCGAAGGACAGCGCGGCGACCCGCTGGCGCACCCGCGCGTACCAGCCGCCCGGTCGCCAGCCCGCGGAGATCGGCTTCTGTGTCTCCGGCGGTGGCATCCGGTCGGCATCGGTCACCCTCGGAGCGCTGCAGGCACTGCGGGAGCAACTGCTCAAGGCGACGTACCTCGTATCGGTGTCCGGCGGCGGCTACACCGCCGGGGCCTTCCAGCTGGCGCTGACCGACGCCCGGCTTCGTACCGCGGACGGGGGCCCTTCGGTGCGGCCCGGCCTCGCGAAACCCGCGGACGTGTTCGCGCCGGGCAGCCCGGAGGAGGACCACATCCGCCGGCACGCGAAGTACCTGGCGGACGCGCCCAAGGAGAAGCTGAACGCCTTGGGCGCGGTGCTGCGGGGGATGGCCGTCTCCTTCGGCATGCTGGCGCTGGTCTTCGCCGTGGCAGGTCAGTTCCTGCACCAGTTCTACTCGTACGTCCGGCTGACCGAGCTCATCCCGCTCGCGGCGGAGGGGAAGGCGTTCGGCTCGTCCCTCCACCTGTACCCAAACGCCTGGCGTCCCGTCATCGTCCTGTTCGCCCTGGCCGGCCTGGTGTCCGTCGGGTACGCCTTCACGCGGGCCGGCAGCGGGAAGTCCCGCCCCGCATGGCTGCGCAGCACGGTGAACACGCTCACCGGCCTCGCGCTGGCGGTCGCCGTGTTCTCGGTCGTCCTGCCTTCGGTGATCTGGTTCTTCGCCTCTCTGGCCCACAAGGCGGGCAAGGGCGGATACGGGGACGGCAGCGGGACGGGAGTCGCCCTGCTCGGCGCGATCACGGCGGCGGCGACCGCCGTGGGTACGTGGTTCATCGCGGTCACCAGGACGGTGAAGAAGCTGAGGCCGGACGGTGAGCGGGCTGGTCCGCTCACCAAGGGCGGCACCTCCCTCGTCACGCAGGTCGGCACCAGCTGGGTGAAGGCCGTGGTGTGCTGGCTGGTGCTGCTCCTGGTCGCGTTCTTCGGCCTCGCCCTCATGTCCTGGGCCGCCGTCTACTCGGGCAGGTGGCACCCGGGGTGGCAGTGGGGGGTGCCGATCGCCCTGATCGTGCTGACGCTCGTGATCGACCAGACCACCTTCAGCCTGCACCCCTTCTACCGGCAGCGGCTGGCCGGTGCCTTCTCCGTTCGCCGCGCGGTGCTGAAGGACGGCTCGGTCGGCGCCCTGCCGTACGACTACAACAACGAGCCGACCCCGCTGAACCCCTACGCACAGAAGGTGGAGGGCTTTCCCCAGGTCATCCTCGCCGCCTCCGCGGCCGTCTCGCTGCGCAACCGCACCGCGCCCGGCCGGCCCGCCGTGCCGTTCACCTTCGCCTCCGACTACTGCGGCGGACCCGATACGGGCTGGGTCCGCACCGGCACCCTGCAGAAGACGGCCCCGGCCCTGATCGGGCGCGACCTGACCGTACAGTCCGCCGTCGCCGTGTCCGGAGCGGCCTTCGCCTCCGCGATGGGCTCGCAGACGATGTTCATGGAGCGGCTGCTCGCGCTCTCCAACGTGCGGCTCGGCACCTGGGTGCCCAACCCCCTGTACCTCGCGGAACTGGTGGCGTACGCCCCCCACTGGATCATGCCGCGGCTGCCGCGGGTACGGCGGCTGCGCTATCAGCTCCAGGAGCTGGTGGGCCGGTACGCGGACACCACTCCCCTGCTGCTGTGCACCGACGGCGGGCACGTCGACAATCTCGGTCTGGTCGAGATGCTCCGGCTCCGCTGCCGGACCGTCTACGTCATCGACGCCTCGGGTGACTCGCCGCCGCTGGCGACCACCCTCGCGCAGGCGATCACCCTTGCCTACGAGGACCTCGGCGTGACGATCACCTTCGATGAGGAGGGGCAGGATCTGCTGAACCTGGTACCCGGCAGCGCGGCGCCGCTCGCGCCCGAGGCGCCGATGGCTTCCCTGAACGCCCGGTTCTCCGCCACGTGCGTGGTGCGCGGCACGATCGAGTACCCGGAGCGCGTCCTGTTCTCGCCCGACGCACCGGCCGCCACGCGGGGGACGATCGTCTACGTGAAGGCGGGTCTGACCCCTGACATGCCGTACGAGCTGCTCAGTTACGCCCTCCGGGAGAAGGCCTTCCCCCGCCAGGCCACCTTCGACCAGTGGTTCGACCACGCCCAGTTCGACGCCTACCGGGAGCTCGGACACCACCTCGGCACCAAGGCCGCGCAGGTGCTCCCCGCTCACGCGAAGGGGTGCGGTTCCGGGCGCCACGGGTCCGGGTCCGCGCCTCAGCCCTGACAGGGGGCCGACCGGGTGGGATCCGGAGGCCTCGCCCCACCGGATGGCGTGGGGACGGTCATCCTTCCCCGTGCCAGTGCGCGTCGTGCGTGCGGTGGACCTCGGTCAGGCCCTCGCGGAAGTACCGCTCGTAGTAGCCGTTCTCGAGGTGATGGGTCTGCAGCCACACGCCCGGTACGTGGATCGTGTCGCAGTGCGCGGGGAACCGCCCGTGCGTCTCGTAGATGTAGGTGCAGATGTCCCGCGTGCACGCGATGACGTCCTCGGAGTAGTCGCTGGCCTCGCGCAGGTACTGGCTGCCGAACTCCCCCCGGTAGATGCGGGCGAACAGCCCCTCGTCGGAGTAGATGCCCTTCGGCCCGAACTTTCCCGCCACCACGGCGTCGACCGCCTCGCCCATGGTGCCGTAGTGCGGCGGACACATCGCCTTGATGAGGTGTTCGCCGTCGTGCCGCAGGCCGACGGCGGTCGCCCTCAGGTCCGCGTAGCGCGGGAGCGGTACCTGCCAGCGGAGGAGGTCCGCCGGTCTCCACCGTGGGACGGTCCAGTCGAAATCGAGCATGGGGCCGTACGCGGGACGGAACTTCGGGTCGCCCAGCATGATCGACGGGGCGATCGAGGCGTGGATCCATGCTCCGAGGCCCATGGCGTCGGCGGTGAGCATGAGGTTCTGGAGCAGCAGGTCGGCCTCGATCTGCGTCCGCATGGCCCAGATGAAGCCCAGGGGGAGCTTGATGTCCTTGTTCAGGAACCCCGACTTCACCCACTTGCGCACGCCCGCCGAGCGGTAGAGGTTCCGGTCGTCGACGATCGCCGGCCGTGCCCCCTCGGGCTGGGTCAGCAGGTACATCAGCCCGTTGATGTACTGCCGTGACAGGTCCACCACGGGGAAGAGGATCGTGCTGCCCGGGAGGTTCGACAGGAAGCGGTTCGAGTCGAGGTAGGCGGGGAAGTCCCGTTTTCCTTCCGGTACGTCGATGCGGTGGTCGAGCAGCCGCACCTTCGCCTCGGCGGCGCGCGCGCAGAGGGTCTGCGGGTCGAACGCCGCCGCTTCGCCGTCGGGTGCGGGGGGAAGTCTGCGCAGGAAGTAGGTTCCGGTGTCGTTGATCAGGAAGAAATGGGTGCCCTGCGCGTTGTCGGGGCTGCCGGCGGTCCGGCCGGCCATGTTGAGGTTCGGCTTGGCCATGATGGGCTTGCCGTCGCGGGGGTCGGCGAACGGGCGGTCCGGCATGGTGAGGCCGGAGCAGCCCGTGACGGCGATGAGGACGGCCTCTTCGAGCTCGGTGAGAGGGGCTCGGGGCGCGGTGGAGGTCCAGCTCATCGAGCCGGCCTCGACCGAGCTGCCGCGGCTGACCCGGTGGGTGCGGCGACGCCAGATGGAGGTGAGCAGCGGGCGGTTCAGGAGGGCCTCGAAGCCGGCACGGCTGTGGGTGTTCAGCGGGTCGTTCATCATGCGGTCCCTTCACGGCGCGACCGGCCGGGCCGGTCCGCCCGGGCTCGGCGCCCCGCTCCGTGCCGTGCGCCGTGCGCCGTGCGCCGTGCGCCGTCGGCCGTGTGGGCCGTGGGCCGTGGCGCGGGGCTCGCCGGGGGGGCGGAGCGGACGCGGACGCTGTCAGCCGCGCAAGCGGGCCTCGATGGTCTCGACGAGGCCGGCGATGACGCCGTCGGGCGAGGGGCTGTAGTGGGGGACGGCCCATCGTGTGATCCGGGCGTCGATGACGGAGGGCCGGCCCGAGGCCAGCGCCTCACGGAACGCCTTCTCGAACTCCTCCAGGGTCTCGACGCGGTAGCCGTCGGCGCCGCACGCCCGCGCGTACGCGGCGAAGTCGGGGTTCTGGAACTCGACGAGGCCCGTCTCCCCGTAGGTGACCAGCTGGAACATCTTGATCAGTTTGAATTCCCGGTCGTCGAAAATGACCCAGATGACGGGGATGTCGTTCTCGACGGCGGTCATCAGCTCGAAACCGGACAGCGCGTAGCACCCGTCGCCGCACCCGACGACGACGGTCCGTTCCGGGTGGGCGACCTTCATGCCGATGGCGCCGTTGACATGGCCGGCCATCGGCCCGAAGGAACCGACCTTGCGGAAGTTCTGCCCCTCCTCCAGCTCGACGTAGTAGCCGAGCCAGGCGAGGTGTGCTCCCGCGTCGGCGAGCAGAACGCCTCCGGGGGGCAGCATCCTGCCGATCGCCTGGGCCAGCTCCCCCGGGTGGATCTTTCCGGTCAGGTGCGTGATGTGACGGGCTTCGTAGTCGCGGCCGTCGACCTCGACGGCCGGGACCTCTCCGACCCTGCCGTCGAGCGCCTCGTGGAGGGCGGCCACCCCGAGGCGCGCATCGGACAGCAGCGCGTGGTCGGGCCGGTAGGCCTTGTGGAACTCGGCCTCGGAGATGTTCACATGGACGAGCACCTTGTTCTCGAAGAGGTCTTCGCGGTAGTTGAACGTGGCGTGCTGATTCAGGGAGTTGCCGACGCACAGCACGACATCGGCCTCGCGGAACGCCTTCCACGCGCTGGCGTGTCCGCTGTCCGCGAAGACGCCCACCGAGAGCGGGTGCCCCTCGGAGACGATGCCCTTGCCGTCCAGCGTGGTGAGCAAGGGAATCTGGAACCGTTCGATGAAGCGCCGGACCTCCGCTCCCGCTCCGCTGCGGATCGCGCCGAACCCGACGAGCGCCACGACGCGCTCGCCCCGTGCGAGGGCGTCGGCCAGCATCGAGGCGATCTCCTCCACGCGGGCCGGATCCGGGACGACCGGCGCCACGTCGAGCCGGATGTGCCGGAAGTTCGTCACCTCGACACCGCGATGGGTCAGGTCCTCGGGAACGTGGATGTGCACCGGCCCGGGCCTGCCTTCGAAGGCGGTGTTGACGGCTTCCTCGAGCACATCGCACGTGTCGGCGGCATCGGTGAGCAGGAAGGACTTCTTCGTCGTGGCGGCGAACATGGCCCGCGAGTCGGGCGTCCGGTTCAGGCCCGAGGTCTCGTTGAGGGAGCCCCATCCCTGCCATGCCCTCGAGGCGTATCCCGAGACCGCCAGGACGGGGTAGGAGTCGGACATCGCCACGGCCAGCCCGGAGAACAGGTTGAACGCACCGGGGCCGGCCGTCGCGAAACAGAAGCCCAGTTCGTTCGTGTACATCGCGTGGCCGCACGCCATGAAGGAGGCGGCCTGCTCGTGCCGCGTCATGACCGGCCGGATCTGCGGGGCGTGCTTCAGCGCCAGCATCAGGCCGGCGGCGTTCTCTCCGGCCCCGCCGAAAGCGGCCCGTACGCCGATGTCTTCCAGGCCCTTGACCATGGCTTCGTAAACCCTCATCGCCGTTCCCTCGTCCACTCCCCCGCGTTGGTTGTCGGCGCGTGCGATGTCGACGCGTGCGATGTCGACGTAGCTGTCGGCGCGTGCCGTGTCGACGCGGCACGTGGCACGGTCGTGTCGGCCGGCCCGCTCACCCGTGACGCGGACGCCTCGGGCGTCCCCGGATACCGGGAAGGAGGCCCCGGGCGAGGAGCTGTGGTGGCCGGGTAGCTGTGGCTGCGCCGCGGTGGCGCCCGCCTCACGGGTGATCTCGGCGGGTCGGTCCCCGTCGGCCGGCGGCGACGTATCCGTCGGGCCGTACCCCGGAACCAGTGTGCCAGTACTCGACGCATCCCGCTCCCGCACGGGAAGGGGGCCGTACGAGTGGCGGCGCGGGCGTCACCGCGCACGGCGCCGCGGACCCCCGCGGCGGTTCGCCGCCGCGCGGCGCGCGGCGGATGCCACCCGTCTGCGTTGCTCCGCGCGCCGCGGCCGCAGCACTGGTTCAGGGTTGCCGTGTGGAACCAGGTGCCCGCGGACCCAGTCCCGGGCAGCCGTGCAGCGTCACCTCGTCGTCCGCCGGCATCGCGTCCGGACAGCGGGAGCGGGGTGCGCCTTGGCGAAGAGGCACACATGGCCGAGTTCAGGCAGTACGAGCGTTACGTGGGCGGCAACCCCGAGGCGGAACGGCTCGTCTTCGAGCGGCTCGCCCGCGAGCTCATGCGGGTCCAGCTGAAGTCCAGGAAGCGCAGCGGCGCCGCCGACCTGGCGCGGACCTTCCACGCCAAGGCCGTTCTCGGCGCGGAGAACGCGCGGCTGGCCTTCGTCGGCGACCTGCCCCCCGACCTGCGGACCGGCTTCGCCCAGCCGGGCGCCGAGTACCCCGTCACCGTGCGCCTGTCCAATGCCAACGGCGCCCGCCGGTCCGACCACGCCCCGGATCTGCGCGGAGCGGCCCTGCGCGTCGCGGTGGGAGCCGACGAGGCGCACGACCTGCTGATGACGAGCCATCCGGTCTCGCACGCGCGCAACGCGCGCGAGTTCGTCGAATTCGCGAAGGCCATGGCGGGCGCCGACTCGACACCACGCAAGGCCCTCGCGCTGTTCGTCACCCTGCCGCTCGCGGTGGGATGGCCCACGGCCGCGCGCATGCGGCGCAACGTGCGTGCGGGTACGAGCCGCACCGTGCTCAGCCTGGCGCTGGAGACGTACTGGAGCCGCGGCGCCATCCTGTGGGGTGACGCGGGACCGGTGCGCTATCAGCTGCGCCCCGCGGACGACGCTCCCCCGGCCCCCGCCCCCTCCGCCACCGACCCCGATTTCCTGCAGCACGAACTCGCACGGCGGCTGGCGGCGGCGGACGTCGTCTTCGAGTTGTACGTCCAGCGCTACGTGGATGCCCGCCGCACGCCCGTCGAGGACGGCGCGGCCGAGTGGAAGGAGGAGGACACGCCCCTCGTGCGGGTGGCGACGCTGACCGTCCCGCGCCACGACACCGGCTCGGCCGAGGCCCGGGCCGCGGCGGCACGGGTCGACGAGCTCGCCTTCAACCCGTGGAACACGACGGAGGAGTTCCGGCCCCTCGGAAACCTCAACCGGGCGCGCAAGGTGGCCTACGAAGCCAGCAGCGCCCACCGCCTGGGGTACCGGTTCGCCAACGCCGAACCCCGGCGCAACGCCGTCCTGGGCGTGCCGTTGCGCGCCGCCTTCCGCGGCCTCAACCGGTGCGTCCCCTGGCACCGGCTGCCCACACGCCTCGGTCTGCTGAACCTCGTGGCCTTCCGGCAGAAGCTGCGCCGGTACAACCTGATCGACACCGAGGTCCGCGAGGCTCCGCCCCGGGTCCAGCCCGTACCCCCTCCCGTCGCCGAGGACATGCGGCTCGCGCGGAGCTACGACGGCACCTACAACGACCTGTCCGCGCCGGGGATGGGCGCTGTCGGGTCCGCCTTCGGCCGGAACCTCGCGCCGGTCTACCGACCGGATCTGTTCGACGTACCGAACCCGGTCACGGTCAGCCGGGAGCTGCTGCACCGCGACGCCTTCATCCCGGCACGGTCCCTCAACATCCTGGCCGCCGCGTGGATCCAGTTCCAGGTGCACGACTGGGTGAACCACAAGCGCTACCCCACCGGTACGAAGACCGTCGAGGTGCCGCTCCCTCCCGGTGTCACGTGGAAGAACACGCCGGGCGGACGTCCCGAGGAGGTCATGCGCTTCGCCGAGAACGAGGGAAAGCACCCGGCCGACGGCACGGGTCCGCCGACGCTGTTCGCCAACGCGGCGTCCCACTGGTGGGACGGCTCCGAAATCTACGGCGGCGACGAGAACACCGGGAGGTCGCTGCGCGAGCCGGGCGGCGGTGCCTCGCTGCGCCTGGAGGGCGGCCACCTGCCCGCCGGTCCGGACGGACTCCCGCTCACCGGGTTCGCGGAGAGCTGGTGGTACGGGCTCAGCGCCATGCAGACCCTCTTCGCCCGCGAGCACAACGCCGTGTGCGAGGCGCTGCGGCAGGAGTACCCGAGGCTGAGCGAGGACCGTGTCTACCACACCGCGCGACTGATCGTCTCGGCTCTCATCGCGAAGATCCACACCGTGGAGTGGACTCCCGCGATCCTCGCCACCGAAGTGATCGACATCGGCCTGAAGACGAACTGGCAGGGCCCGCCGAAGAAGTGGCTCGAACAACTGGGGCTGTGGCTCTTCGAGGCGCACTCACTGACCGGCATTCCCGAGACCCTGCCGGACCACCACGCCGCCCCGTACTCGCTCACCGAGGACTTCGTCACCGTCTACCGCATGCACCCGCTGCTCCCCGACGACTTCGAGATCGTGGACCACCGGCTCGGCCGGCGGCTGAACACGCTCGGCTTCGACGACGTGCAGGGCAGCGCCGCGGAGGCGCTCATCCGCACCACCGGTCTGGACGATGCGCTGTACTCGCTCGGCATCGCCCATCCCGGCGCGATCACCCTGCACAACTACCCTCACGCCTTGCGCGCGTTCGAGCGGGACGGCGAGATCATCGACCTGTCCGTGGTCGACCTGGTACGCACCCGGCGCCGCGGCGTACCGCGCTACAACGACTTCCGGGCGGGGCTGCACAAGCCGCGCGTGCGGCGGTTCGAGGACGTGTCGTGCGACGCGGAGACGGTCGCGCGTCTGAAGGCGGTCTACCGCGATGTCGATCAGATCGACACCATGGTCGGTCTCTTCGCCGAGAACCCGCCGCAGGGCTTCGGCTTCAGCGACACCGCCTTCCGCATCTTCATCCTGATGGCGACCCGCCGCCTGCAGAGCGACCGCTTCCTCACGGTCGACTTCAGGCCCGAGGTGTACACGCCCTTGGGCATGGACTGGATCCAGCGCAACGGCATGACCAGCGTGGTGGTGCGGCACTGCCCCGAGTTGGCGGGCCTCCTGCCGCGCACGGCCAGCGCGTTCGCGCCGTGGCGCCGGGCCGCGGCGAAGGAGGCCGGGGGCGGCCGCGGCTGAGCGGACTTCCGCCGCTCGCGCGGCGGCCCGCACGGGCGGCGTTCACTTCGTGGTGATGGGTTCGCCGTCGTGCGCGCCGCCGATGCAGGTCCACAGGCCCGTGCCGGAGTCGTACTCCACCTTTCCCTTCTTGTCCGCGACGCACTGCGGTCCGGTGGTGGCCGGCGCGACCGCTTGCGCGACGGGGACCGCGGCGCCGAGGGCGGCCAGAACGAGTGCGGCGGTGAATCCGAGAACGCGTCTACGCATGGGAGCTCCTCTGGGGTCGGGCGGCGCCAACACATCGACTCCAGCTTCGCCCTGCGCCCGGTGGGCCGCACCCTGACCCGGTGGTGTTCAGGGGGCGCGTTCTGCGGACAGGCGTCAGGCTGGTGTCATGGCGAACACGCCCGAGGTATCCGTAGGGCCGCCTGACGACCTCGGCTTGCGGAAGGTCCTGATCGACGGCAACTCCGCGGGTAAGGCCCGGTCTCCCGGTGAGCTCCGGAGGATCCTGGACCGTGCCGGTGTGACGGTCGGGCACCACGACATCCAATGGCTCGGCGGAGACTGCACGGTCTGGCCTGACCGGGTGGTGCTGCGCCTGACCATCGGCGTCCTCATGGTCTTCGGCTTCCTCGCGACCGCCTGTCCGCTCTTCCGGATCGGAATGTCGGACAGCGGCAACGCCCTCACCTACGGCGGACGGATCGCGGGATTCACCGTCCTCGTCGCGGCCTTGGTGGAACTGGTCGCCGCCGGGGCGGCGTTCGACTACTGGGGACGGCGGCGGTGGCGCTACTCGGGGGTGGCCGTTCTGGCCGGAGTGGTCATCGCCCTCCTCTGCGGAATTTCCCTTCTCCTCCTGCAGATCGGTGAGCGTTTCACCGGCTACACCGTGATCGGGATCGCCCTGTGCCTCTGGTCGGGCACGGCCCTGGTCGGACTGATCAGAATGCGGGCGTGGAAAGGCCTCCGAAATCCCAGGAAGATCGCGATCGGGGTCATCATCTCCACCCTTCTCGCAGGGGTCAACCTGGCCTATTCGGAGATTTATCTTCCCTATGTGAGAACCCCGTTGATACAGAGCGGGGCGGAGTTCAAAGAGTCGAGCATGGGAAAGGAAGCGGCGCAGCTGTACGTGACGGTCCATCTGTACGTGAAGAACGCGGGCCAGGTCCCCGTCTACCTCCTGGACAGCAAGTACTGGATCCACGGCGGGCCCGCGAGCAGTAGCGCCGACGCCAGGCCCGGCGCGTTCGAGCTGATCTACGACGGCTCCTTCATCACGCCGGTGGGCAGCGTGCTGAATCCGGGGGAGGAAGTCGCACAGGACGTGGTCGTCGAGGTCAAGGACCCCATGAAGCGCGCGTACGAAGCCATCAGGGCCCAGACCGAGGTGTACGTGATCAGGAAAGACAGGACCAGCATACCCACCGCTTACCAGCGTTCCGGGATCGGGGGCAGCGCTCTCGCCAAAGAGGCCGACGAGGAAAGGGAATACCCTCCCGGCACCAAGTACAGGTATCGGTCCGAGATTTCGAACAGCAGTGAAATCCTGAACGTGACCCGGGGCCGGCAGCGGATCACCGTGTTCAGGGTGGCGAGCGGCGCGTGGCCGCGCGTCATCGTGGACGTGTCGCCGCCGGGTGAACGGACCGAGTTCGATCCCCTGAATCCCGACGCGAACGAAGGGGTCGACGACCGGTACGGCCTCTCGCCGGTGCGCGGCTCCACCGTGCAGACGCCCTATCAGAAGCTCCTGCAGAAGGCCCGCTCCGGCGGATGAGGCGGCCATCGGCGGCAGCACGCACAGCCGCCCGCGGGGCCGGTGCGACGGCTCCCGGGGGCGGCCGGCCGTACGGCAGGCAGGGTCAGATGGTGAACGGCTTCTGCTGGAGGAACCCCTCCGACGGGCTGCCCGTCGTGTAGAAGTTCGGGCTCTGGATGGCGGGCATGCGCCGTTGGATGTCGCGGTGGAAGGTGCGGTAGTCGCCCTGGAAGGCGCCCTGCGACCACACCTTGAGGAGGTTCGCGGTGAACAGCCCGTTGACGTCTCCGTCGGACGCCACCTGGTTGTCCTGGCAGGCGGCGATGAGCACGGCGCCGGGCGCCGGACCGCTGCCGTTGGCTGCCTTGAGCTCGCGCTGGAGGCCCTCGTAGAACGCCCGCTCCCGTGCGAAGTTCTGCTGCTGCTCGTACACGGGCATCAGCCGGGACGCCGCCTCCACCCGGCCCGGGTCACGGGTCTGGAACTGCGACTCCAGCGCCTCCGGGCTGAGCAGTCCCTGGAGGGACTCGATGGCGGTGCCGCTGTGACAGCTGTCGAGCAGGGCGACGATCCTGACCCCCTCCTCGAACCGCCGGAACTCCCGGTGCAGCTCGTCGTCGAGGAACTGGCGGTCGAAGAACACCAGCGTCTCGTCCAGCCGGTCCGGCTCGTCGTCCGATCCGGCGACGTTGTCCATCTGGCCGCCGTGGCCCGAGTAGGTGAAGAGCAGGATGTCCCCGCTCTTGAGCCGTCCGGCCGCCTTGCGCAGTTCGCCGGTGATGTTCTCCACCGTGCCGTCGCCGGTGAGGATCACGGTGTCGTCGAACCCGCCGGCGCGGGCCACCGCCGCCATGTCACGGGCATCGTTCTCGCAGGCCAGGAGTGTGCCGTCCCAGCCGTCGTAGGCGTCGGGATCGACCTTGTTCAGACCGACGTGGATGGACAGGCCAGTGGGCACGGGTACTCCTCGGGACGGGGCGGGCACAGGGGGAGGTCGAGAGCATGGGTTCCGCGGCGGCGGCCGCCTGAACCGGGACGTGCGGGACGCCGCCCGATCGGGCCTGCCGAGGGGGAGCCGCTGTTCGGGTGAGCCGTGATATCGGACCGTAAACGATCACTTGCGCACGGTATTGCTATCTTATGAACGCAATCGACACGCCCCCGGATCGGACCGCGGGCGCCAGGGCACGGCATGACTCCTTCGCCGACCGCACCGGCTACGACGAGTCCTTCCTCGGAACCGTCGTCCCGCTCCCGAAGCCGGCCGCCGCCGGGATCGAGACCGTGGTCCTCCCCTACACCCACTTCACCGTCGTCCTGCGCCCCGACCGCAGGATGGCCGCCTCCACCGCCGTCTGCATCGACGGCGAGCGGCTCATCGAGGACGTACCCCGCGACGACGCCTGGGAATTCGACCCCCGCGTACCCGAGACCCAGCAGGCCGGCAACGACATCTACCGCGACAACTCCCTGGACCGGGGACACCTGGTCCGCCGCCTGGACCCGGTCTGGGGTGCCGCGGCCGAGGGCAACCAGGCGAACCTGGACACCTTCCACTTCACCAACGCGGCCCCGCAGCAGGACTTCTTCAACCAGGGCAAGGAGCTGTGGCAGGGGCTGGAGAACCATCTGCTCGACCACGCGGCCGAGTTCGACCGCAAGCTGTCCGTGTTCACCGGTCCCGTGCTGCACGACTCCGACCCGCCCTACCGCGGCATCCAGGTGCCGCTGCGGTTCTGGAAGGTGGCCGCCTTCGTCCAGAACGGCCGCCTGGCCTCGACCGGCTACGTCCTCGACCAGAGCCCCGACCTCAGCCGGGACCGCGAGCGGGCGATGGCGGGCGCCAAGCCCGGCGATCCGCCGCCGCTCGGCCCGTACCGCACGTTCCAGGTGCCCGTCACCGACATCGTCGAACTCACCGGCCTCGACTTCGGACCGCTGCCCGCCGCCGACCTCATGCCCGTCACCCGCGCGCCCGCGGAGCGCTGGAAGCGCCTGGAGAGCTACGAGGACGTGGTCCTGGGCGGCTGAGACCGGGGACACCCGGCGGGAACGACGGCGGCGGCCGTCACGGCGCCGCCCCGCACCCGCGCGACGCGGCCGTACGGCAGGAGGTCCGCACGCCGTCCGGCCGCGTTGCGACGGACCGGGCCGAGTGAAACCATGGCAGGTATCAGGCAGTCCGTCTTCCCACGCCGCCACGGCGGTCTGTGCAGGTGCGGTATGTCTCCCAAGGACACCGAATGGGGACTCGTCACCGAGATGGTGCGGGACCACTTCTTCATCGCCGGCGAGCCCCGACCCAAGCTCGTGCAGTTCGGATTCTCACCCGAGTTCGTGAGCCGGATCCCACTGAGTTACGTGAGCAGCGACAATTCGGTCGCCCTGGTCGAGGCGGTGCGCAACAGCGGCATCGAGACCCAACTCCAGCTGCTCAGCACGCTCGTGCGGATCGACTCGCTGAGCTCCATCCCGGCCGGCAAGGAGGCCCTGCGCCTCAAGTCCGAGCTGGAGGAGGCGGCGCGGCTGCACATCTCACCCCAGGACTTCTTCCTCAGCAGCGTGCTCGGCAACGGCGCCGACGTGTTCATCGACCGGGCGGACTTCAGGAAGCGGCTCCGCCAGTTCTTCGAGGATCCCGACAAGACGGTTCTGGTGGTGGACGGAGAGCCGGACAGCGGGCGCTCCCACAGCTACAAGCTGATCCGGCACGTGGGCGAGCAATGCAATTTCCGTCCGGTACGGGTGACGCTGAACCGGACCTCGACCGCGGACCAGGTGGTCCACCGGCTCGCCGAGTCCGTCGCGGACCCGGGTCCGGCCCCGCCGGCCGACTCGAACACGGTTCTCTCGCCGTTGAATCCGACACAATTGAACGATTCACTACCTGAGATCGACGCGGCGGTGCACCGCGTCGTCCGGCAGGCCACCACGGCCCTCGGGCAGTACTGGCTGGTGCTGGACGACTGCGACAAGCTCGACGTCAATTCCGACGTCTGGGACTGCATCGGCAAGCTGGCCCTGGCGATCTACCACCAGAGGCCGGCGCCGCCGGACGTACCGCCCCGGCTGGTCCTGCTCGGGTACTCGCCGACGATGCGCCAGCTCCCGTACGAGATACGCAAGAACGAGGTGCGGGACACCGCCCGGATGTTCGGCCCGGACGACCTGCAGGAGTTCTTCCGGCAGTTCTTCACCGAGGCCTCGGAGCTGCCGGACACGAAGCGGGTGGCCGGCCTCGTGGAGACGACCGTCCCCGCCGTTCTCCACGCGGGTGAGGCCTCCGGGCCGGACAGCTACATGCGCAAGGTCTGCGCGGCGGCGGCGGAGTCGGTCCGTCTCTACGGCACGCTCGCACCCGGCGAGGACTTCGACGCACGCCTGAGCGAACGGCTGCGCGCCACGGCGGCCGCCCCCGGCCCCGCGGACGTGTCGGACCTGCGCAAGGCCTACCGGGAAGCGGCCTCCCTGCTGGGCCGGTTCGACCCGGCGCGGCTGAGACTGCCCGGCGAAGAGGCGCCTACCGGGGCGGCCGGGGTGGAACTGCTGCCCGACTGCCGGGCCGTCGGCGCACGCAACACCTTCACCTGGGTCCTCAAGCCGCAGGCTCGCGACACCGCGCTGCGCGGCTTCGCCTCTCCGGAGGCGGCCCGCCTCGCCCTGCTGGCCAACCTGGAGCAGGTCCCGCCCGGCCCGGGCCCGGAACGCACCGCGTTGGCCTACCTCGACGGCGTTCCCCCGGACCTCGCCCACCAGAAGCTGGACGAGCTGCCGCACACGCTGCAGGCGGTGCTGTGGCTCGCGCAGATCCCGGGCATCACCGGCGTCCCGCCGAGCGGAGAGGTCCAGCAGCTCCTGGACCGGGCGCGGCTGATGCAGCCCCTCGAACGCCTCGCACGCGGTTCCTTCCAGGGGCGCGCCGAGGAACTCGCCCGGCTGCGCGCCTACATCGGACTGCCCACGCCCCTGCGGGACGAGTTCACCCGGGAGGTCGGCAGCGGGACGAAGCGGCCGGTGCTGGTCCACGGGCTGAGCGGCATCGGCAAGAGCGCTCTGCTCACGACGTTCCTCCGGGACAGCCTGCGCGACTTCCCGACCCCGTTCCCCTTCGCGTACGTCGACTTCGCACGGCCCACCCTCTCGGTCCACGAGCCGGCCACCCTGATCGCGGAGATGGCCCGCCAGCTCCGCGTCCAGTTCCCGGAGCACCACGCCGATTTCGACGCCCTGGCGCACGCGTGCGAGGAGACCGTCTGCCTCCACCGGGCCGAGGAGGACACGGTCGAGGGGGGGGGGGGGGGCGCGCCCCCCCCCCGCGCCGCGGGCCGGCGGCGCCCCCGCCGCGCGGCGGCGCGGCGGCGCGCCGCGCCCCCGCGCGGGGCGGCGGGGGCGCCC
>NZ_JBSGWY010000014.1:42165-74632 GCF_053609145.1 Streptomyces sp. NPDC054961
CGGGCTGCCGCCATCGGGCCGCCGTACTCCCGCCCCGCGCCCCGCCACGTCCCCCCCCACCCTGTCGTGTGTTTCCGCGCCCCCCGGCCCCCCCCCCTCTTCGAGCTCGCCACCACCCGGGCGACGATGGCGCGGCTCTCCCAGTCGGGCGTGCACGCCCTGTCCGCCGCGCGCGAGGGCATGCTGGCGGCCCAGCTCGCGACGCTCGTCGTCGGGGCGGTGGGGGTGCCCGCGAGGGAGCAGCCGCCCCTGGTGCTCGTGATCGACTCCTTCGAGGAGGCCCAGTACCGCGGTTCCCCGGAGCTCGGCCGCATGTGGAGCGTCTGGTCGGCGCTCCAGAAGGTGCACCCGCGGCTGCGGACCGTCGTCGCCGGGCGGCTGCTGAAGCAGCATCCGGCCCGGTTGGTGGAGCCCCTGACGATCGAGTTGAACGACCTCGACCCCGAGGCCTCCACGGCCCTGCTGGCCTGCTGCGGGGTGAGCGACGAACGGCTCGCCGAGAAGCTCGCCGACCGCGTGGGCGGCAATCCCCTGAGCCTGAAGCTGGCGGCGCGGGCCGCCGAGCAGGAGGGCGACCGCGCCGAGTCGCTCAACGAGCTGATCGAGAGCCTGCCCCGGCGCCGCCGGCACTTCTTCCGCAAGGTCGACGAGATGCTCGTCCAGGGGATCCTGTACGAACGGATCCTCCGGCGCATCGGGGACGAGGACGTCCGCGCCCTGGCCCAGGCCGCGATGGCGCTGCGGACCGTCACCCCCTCACTGATCCGGGAAGTCCTCGCCGAGCCGTGCGGACTGGCCGTGGACTCCGACCTGGAGGCGGAGCGCCTCTTCGAGCTGTTCTCCCGGCTCGACCTGGTGGAATCCGCGGGTCCGGGGAGCGTGCGCCACCGGGCCGATCTGCGGGCCGTCATGCTGCGGCTGGCCGACCGCGCCCGCGCGGACCTGATGCGGGCGGTCGGGCAGCGGGCCGTCGCGTACTACGCGGCACGCGACGGTCTGGAGCCGCGGGCGGAGGAGATCTACCACCGGCTGCGGTTGAACGAGAGCCCGCGCGAGGTGGAGCTGCGCTGGCTGCCCGGTGTCGAGCGGTTCCTCGGCGGGGCGGACCAGGACATGGCGGGACGCTCCGCCGCGTACCTCGCCGGGCGCTTCGGCGGCCACACCCCGGACGAGGTGATGGCGAAGGCGGACCAGGAGGACTGGGAGCGCATCACGGCCCGCGAGGTCGAGGACCTGCTGTCGCAGGGGTACACCGACGCGGCCGCGGCCCGGCTCGAGGGGCGCCGCCCGTGGACCTCGGGCAGCCCGTTGCACCCCCTGTGGATCGAGACCCTGGACCGGCTGGGCCGTCGTACCGAGGCCCGGGCCGCCGCCGACGCGGCCGTGGACCGCGCCGAGCAGGACGGCTTCCCCGGACTGCAGCTGGAGCTGCTGCTGCTCTCGGCGCGGCTGGCCGAGGCGGACGGCGAGGGGGACGAGGCCGACGACGACCTCGCCGAGGCCGAGGAGATCGCCACGGGCCTGGGCAAGGACTTCGAGGCGATGGGCGCCCTGCTGACCCGCGCGCAGCTGGCGTCGGGCACCGAGGAACAGGGTCAGGAGGTCTCGGGCAGGCTCGCCGAACGACTGCGGCGGCTGTCCGACGCGGAGCTCGTCCGGCAGCCCGCCCTGGTGCGCGCCGCGGCCGCCGAGGTCTCGCACGACCACCCGCGGATCCTGGAGCACACCCTGGACGTCGTGGGCCTGCCCGAGACCGAGGACGAGGTCCTGGACGTACTCGGCGACGCGATCGCCCGCGTGGTGGCCGACCGGCCCGAGCTGCGGGCCTCGCTGCGCCGCCTCCTGGAGGACTCCGCCGGCCCGCCGGACCGGAGGGTCACGACCGGGGCCACCCACCAGGGGGTACGGGGCATGCTGCGCGAGGCGCGTCGGCTCGGGACGCTCGACCGGCTCGCCGGGCGCCTCCTGGCCTTCGACGACCGGAGCGGCGAGCTCGTGTCGGGAGTGGCGGCGGTGATGGGAGCCGGAGCCGTCGCCCCCGGCCCGGACCTGCCCACGGGCGCGCGGCCGGTCTTGTCGGAGCAGGGCGGGGCGGACCCCTCAGCAGAGGGCCCAGCCGAAGGGAACGGCCACAGAGCGGCCTGATCGACCATGAGCGACCCGTATCTGTCCCAGGACGACGTCGTACTGCTGCGGGACACGGCGGTCGAGGCAGGACTGACGGACCCGGCGCTGCGGAGCCTGCTGTTCGCGGGCATCCTCCCGAAGTACCGCGGTTCGCTGCCGCTCCTCGCGGCGCCCGGCCAGCAGATCCACTCGGACCTCAACGAGATGAACCGGGTGGAGCGGCTCATCGACGGCACCGTGCCGCTGGCCCTCTGGCTCCGCAACGCCTCCGACCAGCTCACGGACGCCGCCGCCCGCGACGTGTTCCTCAAGGCACTGGACCGGGTGGCGCGCGACGCGGCCGGTGAGCCCGACGTGGCACCCGACGTCCCCACCGGGGAAACCAAGGAAGAGATCGTCTTCCGGGACGACACGGTGCCCTTCGGCTTCCTGAACGGCGGAGAGCTGGCGGGCGCCGCGGTCGCCCGCATCAAGGTGCTGCCGTACCAGGGGGGCGCCCTGCTCCAGCCGTTGGCGCTGCCCCACAACGGCACGGGCTGGCTCATCTCCGCCGACCTGCTCGTCACCAACCACCACGTGGTCAACGCCCGCAAGCGCACCGACGGCCAGCAGCAGGTGGCGGACCCGGCGGACCTGCTGCTCCAGGCCCAGGGATCGCGCTCCCGGTTCGACTACCTGAGCGAGGACGACGCGGACGTCGAGGAGGCGCGGGCGAGCGAACTCGTGGCCTGGGACGAGGAGCTCGACTACGCCGTGCTGCGCCTGGCCGGCGCGCCGCCCCGGCCCTTCCTCCGCGTCGCCACCGAACCCCTGGCCGTGACCGTGGACACTCCGGTGGCGCTCAACATCATTCAGCACCCGGGTGGGGAGCCGAAGCGCATCGCGCTGCGCAACAACCTCGCCTTCGAGGCGGACGACCGGGACGTGCGGTACTTCACCGACACCCGGGGCGGCTCCTCCGGCTCGCCGGTGCTGACCGACGACTGGACGGTGGTGGCCCTGCACCGCGGCACGCGCCGCGTCTCGGACGTCAGCTTCCAGGGCAAGAGCACGGCGTTCGTGAACGTCGGCACCCAACTGAGCGCCATCATGCGGCACCTGCGGGAGCACAGCCCTCAAATCCACGACGAGATCGCTGCGGCCCAGTCACGCTGACGGGCCGGGCACGACCACAGGAGGTGTGAGATGCGCGGTGGATCACCGGTGGCGACCGGGCCCGAGCAGGTCTTCCGGGAGGACTTGCTGGAGGTGGCCGCACGCGTGCGCAAGGGGCTGAACGCGGAGATCCTCGAATCCGACGAGGAGCTTCCCCGTGAGGACGAGGCGGCCGCGCGGATCGGCCGCGCCGCCCGCGAGGAGCGGGCCACGGTGCTGGAGGCCGGCGTACGCGGGCTGGAGAAGCTCGCCGCGGGCCGCACCGGCGACGTCGACGAGGACGAGTACTTCGGGGTGGAGGCCATCGTCCTGCTCGAGGGCCGTCCGGCGATCCTGGTCCAGGGCCAGGACTTCGCCCCGCAGGCGGGCGACTGGGCCCTGCTGGACGGGCAGCGGCCGGGCATCCGGAAGTCGATCGAGCGGGTCGGCCGGGTGGAGGTCTCCGGCCACGCCGAACTGGACTGGCTGGGCACCGGCTTCCTGGTCTCGCCGTTCGCGGTGATGACCAACCGTCATGTCGCGGCCGAGTTCAGCCGGGCGGACGGCGAGGGCGGGTTCACCTTCCGCCAGGGCATGGGCGCGCGCATCGACACCGCCGAGGAACTCGGCGCGCCCGCGACCGACGGATCGTTCGAGTTCGAGGTCACCGAGGTCATCGGCATCCACCAGGACGTCGACATGGCGCTGCTCCGCGTGTCCCCCACGGCCGCCGGCGGCGCGCCGCTGCCGGCGCCCCTGCCGGTCGCCGCCGACGCTCCGCCGGACCTGCCGGGCCGGCCCGTGTACGTGGTCGGCTATCCGGCGGCCGACGGCCGTCGCAACGAACCGGAGGCCATGAGACGCATCTTCATGGACATCTACAACGTGAAGCGGCTCCAGCCGGGCACGGTCACGGCCCTGGTCCCGGAGGGGCCCGGGTTCACCATGACGCACGACTGCTCCACGCTCGGCGGCAACAGCGGCTCCCCGGTCTTCGACCTGGCCGATCACCGGGTGCTCGGCCTGCACTTCGGCGGCCGGTTCAGGTCCGGCAACTTCGCCGTGCCCTTGTTCCGGCTGACGGACGACCCGCTGCTGAAGCGGGCGGAAGTCAACTGGGTCTAGGGCGTGTCCGGAGCCGGCGACCCGCTCGCGTTGCGTTTGCCAGGTGCTACGGACGGCCGGAGACTGGTCGTATCAGCGTGGCCCCCACCTCCGGAGACGGAGCTCGCCGGCGCCACCGCTCCTTCGCTGCCGCCCCGCCCCGTGGGCACCTGCCGCTTGTCTGCGAGATCTTCTCGCAGGGCCCGCGGCGCCGCATCCGGCCACGCCCGACGTCGCGGACGTTCCGCGCGTCGCCGGATGCCCAACCGTCGGTCCACTTCTCCTCGGAGGTGTCCTATGTGCAGGACCTCGCCGCGACTCAACTGCATCGTCCCCCCGTACCTTCTCAAGAGGCTCCTGGAGAGCGAGGACGGTGAGGTGCGCCAGGCCGCCCTGGACACCTTGCTGACCACGGCCCGCCTGCGGGGTGAGCGAGCGGTCCGGTCGTCCTTCGACGGTGCGGCCGCCCCCGGTAACGGCCGGCGCACCGTCTTCGACTGCGAGCAGGGGAGTTACCTCCCCGCCGCCGTCCTGGCCAGGCCGGAAGACGGACCGGAGTCGGTGGACGAGTCCGTGAACCGGGCGTTCGCCGGACTCGGCCTGACGCGCGATTTCTACAGAGAGGTGTTCCAGCGTGATTCGATCGACGGCCGCGGGATGCGCCTGGACGGGTACGTCCACTTCGGTGTGAAGTTCAACAACGCGTTCTGGGACGGACGGCAGATGGTCTTCGGCGACGGGGACGGAAAACAGCTCAGCAACCTCACCGGATCCCTCGACGTGATCGCCCACGAGCTGACGCACGGAGTCACCGAGCACACCGCCGGACTCGAGTACCACAATCAGTCCGGGGCCCTGAACGAGTCGGTCTCGGACGTCTTCGGGTCCTTGGTCAAACAGTGGTCGCTCAAGCAGTCGGCCGAGGAGGCGGACTGGCTGATCGGCGCTGACGTGTGGACCCCGGGCATCGACGCCGACGCCCTGCGCTCGCTGAAGGCCCCGGGGCACGCGTACAACAACGCACTGTTCGGGAGGGACCCCCAGCCCGACCGCATGAGCAAGTTCGTCCACCTGCCCGACTCCGAGGAGGGGGACAACGGCGGGGTGCACTTCAACTCCGGCATTCCGAACAAAGCGTTCTTCCTGACGGCCGTGGGCATCGGCGGATTCGCCTGGGAGGCCCCCGGGCACATCTGGTACGAAGCGCTCAGAGCATCCGGCTCCGGTGTCCAGTTCCAGGATTTCGCCCACACCACCTACCAGAAGGCCGGGGAACTCTTCGGCGTCGGGAGCGCCGAGCAGTCGGCCGTGCTGGCGGCGTGGCAGGAGGTGGAAGTCCCCATCGGAGGCATCCCGACCGGAATCGTCCGGGCACGGAGCCTCGCGTCCAACGGGCACGGTGGCGCGGGCCGACAGGACGACCTGGCCGCCCTGACCCGGCAGATCGGGGAACTGAGCGCCAAGATGACGGGGCTGGCCAAGGACGTGCACGCGCTGAAGGCCTCCAGGTGACCACCGGAGGGCGCCGCCGCCCGCTCCCCGGCCGAGCCTCACGGAGTCGCGCACGATGAAGGTGACTCTCGCGGCACACGGCGGGCTGGCGGCGGCGGTCAACTTCCGCCGCGCGCCCGAGGTGCTGGACACGGACGCGCTGCCCGCGCACGCCGCCGCGGAGCTGGCCCAGCTGGTGGCGGGGGCCGGCACGGCGCCCCGGGCGGACCAGCCCGGCCGGGCCAGGGACGCGATGAGTTACACGATCACGGTGGAGGACGGCGGCCGCTCGACGGTCCTCACACAGTCGGACGCCACCATGACCCCCGCGTTCGCCGCGCTGCTCACGTGGCTCCGGAACCACTTCGAGCAGGAGTGACGCGGGGGGCAGGTCGTCGGCCACCCGTCCGATGCCAGCGGTCCGACGCCAGAGCCGCGCCGCCGGTCAGGCCGCCGTCGGGTCACCGGGAATCGGGTGTACCTCGACCGGGTCGCTGCCGGGCTTCCCGCCGGGGCCGGGGCACGCCGATGCCCGTGCGGCGATCTCCAGGGCCCGGTCCTCGCTCTTGACGTCGACCACCCAGTACCCGGCCAGGATGTGCCCCGCCTGGGCCGGCCCGTCGGTCACCCGCGGTCGTCCGTCGCTTCCGGCCCGCACCGTCTTGACCAGCGAGGGGCCGCCGAGACCCTGCCCGTCCACCCACTCCCCCGCGGCGGTGAGCTCGCTGTTGAGGGCGTTCATGTGGGCGAACATCGCCTCCATGTCCTGCGGGGAGTACGACGACATGATGGCGTCCCACTCGGCGGCCGGCACGTTCATCTGGATCATGTACTTCATGTTCCCTCACCCTTTCCGGTCTGCTGCTGGGCTCCTCGAGCCTACGAGAAGGCAGACGGCCGGGCGCCCCGAAACTCATCGGTGCCCGTCGGTGCTCACCGGTTCCCTCGGGCCGCCGAGCCGCCCCGTCGGCCGGGCAGGGGGTCGATCACCACGCCGGGGTTGAGGACACCCGCCGGGTCGAGTACGGCCTTCCCGGCCTGGAGGGCGGCGGCGAAGAGGCCGGGGCGCTGCCGGTCGTACCACGGGCGGTGGTCACGGCCCACGGCGTGATGGTGGGTGATGGTGGCTCCGCAGCCGATGAGCGCCTCGGAGACCGCTGCCTTGATCTCGTCCCACTGCTCCACCGTCCTGCCCCAGGTTCCGGCGGCGTAGATGCCGAAGTAGGGGGCGGGGCCGTCGGGATAGACGTGGGAGAACCGGCAGGTCACCACGCCGACGGCGCCGACCTGTCGCATGGCGTCCCGGGCCGCGTCGTCGACCGCCGCGCGCAGCCGGTCGAACCGATCCCAGGTGCACGCGGTCTCGAACGTCTCCACGATCATGCCCTGGGCCGCGAGCGCGTCCCGCTGGTACGGCATCCGGAGGAAGGAGGAGCGCCAGGTGTCCGCGACTTCGCCGCGCGCGCGAGCGTCGGCGCCGTCGGTATGGCGCACCCGGCCCGACAGGACACCCCCGTGGTCCCGGCACAGTTCCAGCGCTCGCTCCATCGGCGCCGTGACGGGGTGGTCGGCCGACTCGAACCCGAGCACCAGGACGGCCGTCGACGAGCCGGCGTTGATCAGCGCCTCCATGGGGTCCAGGAGCCTGCAGTTCGCCGGGTCGAGTCCGGACTGCGCCAGAGCGCGTACCGCCCGGACGCCGTCGTCGTAGTGCGGGAACGCCACCGAGGCCCCGGCCCGCCAGCGGGGCCGGGCCTGGAGCCGGACCCATGCCTGGGTGATGACGCCGAGCGTGCCCTCGGAGCCGAGGAACATCCGGTCGGGGGAAGGTCCGGCGCCGGAACCCGGCAGCCGCCGCGTCTCGACGGCTCCGGCCGGGGTGATCACCCGTAGCGATTCGGCGAGGTCGTCGATGTGGGTGAGCCGCGTCGCGAAATGGCCGCCCGCGCGGGTGGCCAGCCACCCGCCGAGACTGGAGAACTCGAAGGACTGGGGGAAGAAGCGCAGAGTGAATCCCCGCGCGCGAAGCTGCTCCTCGAGATGCGGGCCCAGGACGCCCGCCTGGACGAGCGCGGCCCGGCTGGTGGGGTCGACCTCGAGCACCCGGTTCATCGAGGTCAGGTCCAGGCTGACCACCCCGGAGTACCCGTCACCCACACGGGGTTCGACGCCTCCCACGACGGAGGTACCGCCCCCGAAGGGGATCACGGCGATGTTCGCGTCCGTGCACCACTCCAATACCCGTACGACATCGGCCTCGGAGGTGGGCCGCACGACGAGGTCCGGGACGTGGGGCAGCTTCCCCAGCAACGCCCGTGCCACGTCGCGAAATGCCTGCCCGTGGCTGTGCGACAGCCGGTCGGGCCCGGCCGTCGACGCGCATCCCGCCAGCGCCGGCGGCACCTGGACCCGGCTGGCGGGCAGGTCGAACGACGCGATCGGCGGCGCCTCGTGCACGGTCAGGTCCGCGCCCGGAAGCATCTGCGCGACGCGCCGGGTGAGCTCTCGACGCTCCGAGCCGGCTACCGCGTCCTCGACGTTTCCCCATCCCCACCACGAACGCGTCTTGCCGCTCACTGCCCCACCTATCTGAACGTTGGGTAAGTTACTGGGCGGTCAGATTGGCATAGGATGAGGTCATGAGCAAGCACGAGAGCGTCCCCGCCACCCCCGTCCCCCGGCGCGTGGGCACCAAGGGGATGCCTCGCAAGGACCGGGAACAGCTGATCCTGGACGCGGCAGCGGAGGAGTTCGGCACGAAGGGCTACGCCCGCGGGTCCACGGCGGCCCTGGCGGCGCGGGCGGGAATCACCAAGCCGATGATCTACGAGTACTTCTCGTCGAAGGACGGCCTCTACCTGGCCTGCCTCGACCGGGCGGGGTCCCGCCTCGTGGCAGCCGTCGAAGCCGCGCAGACGGGACCGTCCGACATCACCCGCGCCTCGCGCACGCTGGAGGCCGTCTTCCGAGCCCTCGAAGGACGCCTGCACGACTGGGGGCTCGTCTACGACCCGACCGTGCCGGCCGAAGGGGAGCTCCATCGCGCCGCCGTCGTGTACCGGCGGGAACTCAACCGCATGGGCGCGGTCGGCGTGGCCGCGTTCCTCGGCCCCGCCGCGGCGGACGATCCGCTCGACGCCGACCTCGTCACGCACCTGTGGTACGGGGCCGTGAGCGCCGCCGTCGCCTGGTGGCGCAGTCATCCCGAGCAGACCGCCGAGGACATGGTCACGCGGATCCGGCGCGTGTTCGCCGCGCTGGCGGTTCCCGCGCCGCCGTCCCGGCGGGTCTGACCACAGGGCGGCCGGCACGGCGCCGGGCTTCGGCGCGCGGCTCGCATACTGGTCCCATGAGTCCGCCGTCCACGCACCATCGATTCCGGGACCCGCGCAGCACCCGGTACGACTTCCTCGCGTCCGTCCTGGTGCGCTGCCCCGGCTGCGCGAAGGTCGCGCAGGTCGGGACGGCGCCGGATCCGGCCCCGGCGCACGACCGAGGACCCTTCGCGTCGCGGCGCCTCGTCTGCCGGCACTGCGGGACGGCGAAGGAATGGACCGGTGGAGCGGTGACCTGGCACCGGGACCCGAACGGACCGGCCACGGACCCTTACTTCGGCCTCCGCCTGTGGCTGCAGACCGAGACCCGGCACGGATGGGTATGGGCGTACGACCTGGAACACCTGGACCTGATCGGACGGTTCGTCCGGGCGCCGCTGCGCGAAGGGATCCCCTGGCACGACCACGGCCGGAAGATGACCGTGGTGGCCCGCCTGCCCGCCTGGATGCAGCAGGCCAAGAACCGCGACGAGGTGCTGCGGGCCATCGCCCGGATCCACGCCTCACTGCTCCGCACCTGAGGCGGCGGCACCCGGGCCGCCCTCTCGGATCTCCGCCTGTCGGCACCGGACGAGGACCGGGACGACACGGCCGTTCCGGACCTTGATCCCCGTATTCGACGGGACGGCATGCTAAAGATGAGGGGCAAATCATCCCAAAGTAGGAGGTATGCCAAGATGCGTTCAACTCTTCTCCGTGTAGCGGCCGCACTGAGTGCCGCCGCGGTTCTGGCTCTCTGCGGCGCCGGAGTGGCCAGCGCCGACGGCGTGGGCAACGCGGGCATCGGGAACTCGGGCGCCGGGAACGCCGGCATCGCCAACTGGGGTCTGGGCAACGCGGGCTTCGCCAACACCGGCATCGGCAGCCACGGCATCGGGAACTCGGGCATCGGCACTTCCGGCATCGGGAACTGATACGGCCTCACCGCCCCCGCTCCAGCCCTCCGGCTCGTGCGCATGCGCATGCTGCGCGCTCGGCGAGCAGCATGCGCCCCGCACCCTTCCCCCGCGCGCCCGGCTTCGGCCGGGGCGCCCGGCCGGCCCTACGGGGCCCGACCGCCCTCCCCCGGTGGAGGATTGAGGGTGCGTGCGCATCCAGGTGCTCGGGTGTGAGTACCGTCTGCTCATGCACATCAACGGACCGGGACAGCAGCGGGGGCACGTACTCCTCATAGCCGGGGACGCCTCCGTGCGCCGACGCACGGTACAGCTCGCGCCCAGTGCCAATCTCGCCGCGCTCGCGATGGTGTCGGCCTCGATGCTGTTGGGCAGTGAACTCCCCAGCGACACCGTGTACCTCGACGGGGCCCGCGACCCGAATACCGTCCTGGCACGGCTGCGCACGGCGGCCGCGACGCCCGGCCCGCTGCTGCTCTACCTGTCGGGCCGTCTCACCGTGGACCGCCGGGGCCGCCGGCTGCACCTGGCCCTGGCCGGGACCACGTCGGCGACCGTCCGCTACACCGCGCTGCCCTGGGACTGGCTGGGCACCGAACTGCGCGAACGCCCCGCCGGGCTGACCACCGTGCTCCTCGACCTCGCCGCCGACAAGGACGCCTGGCCCCTGCTCCAGGAGTACGGCAGCCTGCCCGCTCCCGCGTGCGCCGAGGTGTACGGGGTGGTCCGTCCGCCGGCGTTCGCCACGGGGGACGGGGCGGTGAGCGGTTACACCCGGCAGTGGATCGACCAGCTCCGCCACAGTCCCGTCCGGCCCGCCAACGTCCAGCTGCACGCACTGGCGGCGGGTACCGCGGCCCTGCCGCCGGGCGCCCTCGTCCTGCCGACCGCCCGTGAACTCGCCCTGCGCCCGGCCCCGCACCCGGAACAGCACCAACAACAGCAAGAGCAACAGCAACAGCAACCACAGGAATGGCAGGAGCGGCCCCGTCCGCACCCGCACCAGCCGGCCCCGGGCTCCGCCCTCGGCTCCGCTGCCGCTGCCGCTGCCGCCGCCTCCGCCTCCGCTGCCGCCCCGGCCCCGGGCGGGGATCCGCGGCCGCACATCCACGCGCTGGCCACCTCCGGCCGCCATCGGGAGGCGGCCACCCTCGCCCGGGCCTGGGAAGAGCACGTCCTGCGCGCCTTCGGGCACACCTCCGTGGAGGCGATCCAGTGGGCGGAGATCCGCGCCGATCTGGCCCGGATGGCGGGCGATTTCGGACCGGCCACCCGGCTGTGGATCGGCGCCGGGCAGGCCCGCCTGGCCCGTGACGGCGCCGAGGACCCGCACGTACAGGCCGCGGCGGCCGGGGCCCTGTACTGCTGGACCCAGCTCAAGGAACGGGCCCCGGCCCTCGAGTCCGGACCCGAGCTGATCCGTCTGCTGAGCGCTCTGCCCGCCCTGGACCCGCACTACCTGGAACTGACGCGGTCCCGGCTGGAGGCCCTGGCCTCACCGCAGCGCCCCCGCGCCCTGCACGGCTGAGCCCCGCCCGCCCCGTTGCCGCCGACCGCCGGCACGGCGGGGCGGGGCGGGGCGGGTCGTCCAGGAGTCACCGGTTCGGGCGATGGTCCGCGGCATGCCGCGGTTGGCCTAATGGGCCCTCCGGACTGACGGGCCGTTCACTCTGTCCTCGTCGATTACGGCCGGGCACGGCCGGGTCAGGAGACCGGTGTGTACGGGTCGGGAGAGCGGACCTCTGAGCGGACCCGCCGGGCGGGCGGCCCGATCCGGTGCCGTGTTCCTGGACGACATCCACAGGAAGCCGCGATCGACACGGCTCCCCAAGACCCAGCGGAGAGGCCTGTGAGGACGAGAGCCGCAACCGTCTGGTTCACGCCCGCCCTGCGTTCGCTCACGGCGCTCATGGGCGCGGGATCGTTCGGTCTGGGGGCACTCGCGGTCTTCGTGACCCAGAACGGGACCGGTGCGGCGGCGCTGATCGTGTTCGGGGGCGTCTTGCTTCTCCTCGCTCTCCTCGGCAGCCGCATCGAGAGCCTCGAGTTCGGGGGTGCCACCCTGAAGATTCGGGCCGCCGCCGCGGAGAAGTTCGCGTTGGCGGAGGAGTCCGAGCGCCGCGGAGACATCACCGCGGCTCGTGAGCTGCGTGCGGAGGCGAGAACCATGCTGGACGCCGCCGGGCCCATCGCGGCCGACTACCGCGCCGTACGCGGCTCGATGCGCACCGGTGCCCCGCGCACCCGGGCCATGGAAGGGGTGATCGCCCGTGCGCGCCGCCTGGCACAGGAGCAGTCCTTCGAGTCGGCCGAGGTCCTGCGCTGGCTGCGGCACGGTACGGACGAGCAGCGCATCACCGCCTTGGCGATGATGCAGGCCCGGCCCGAACTGCGGAACTTCGAGGCCACCCTTGCCGCCATCAGGAACCCGCGCACCGCCTTCGAGCAGTACCACGCCATGCGGCTCGCCCTGCACATGATCGACGGACTCGACGCCGAGCAGGCCGGGAGACTGACGGAAACGGTCGAGGAACAGAAGGGCATGCGCTTCAGGAGGGACCCGGATCGCAGGCGGCTCCGCGAGGAGATCCTCCGGAGAGTGCGCGGGCGCCCGCGGGAGCCGTAGGGCGGACGGCGAGCAGGTGATCATAGAACCATGACGCGGTGGATCCGGATTCACGAAAGCGAGTACGGCCTCTGGTCGTACTTCGAACTCGACGACGAGGGGTGGGCTCGACGCCAGGTCGGCCTTCGCGGCTCCGATCACCGGCCGGTGACCGCGGCAGCCCTGGCCGAGGTCCTCCGGCTCAGGGATCGAGCCGCGTTCGAGGCGCTGCGGGCGTACGAGCAGCAGTACGGCGTGCTCGCGGAGGGCAGCTTCCACGGCTGGGGCGAGGCCGAAGGAGCCTGCGACATCCGCGAAGGCGCCTTCGAGCAGGTCTGGCGCTTCGCCCGCGCACGACTCGACGTGGTGGCCGCGACGGCGACCGGGAGTACGGATCACCCGGGAGCCGCTCTGACCCGCGGCGAGCTGGCGGCCCTGCTGGACGAGGACAGCACCGCCTGCCGTGCCGCCCGGGCGGCCCTGCTGGCCGGGGGCCACTTCACGGTCGGGGACGGTCTGGTCCCGGCGGGCCGCCTGGGATCCACGTACGGCATGCGACTGAGACGCATCCGGCTGCGTGGCCGGCGGACGCTCGCCCTCGAGGAAACCGTGGGCGTCCTCCAGGGCGCCGCGGACGAGCCGGTCCGGACCGGCGAGATCACCGCCGCGGACCGGTCCTGGACCTTCATGCTCTTCCTCGATGCCACGGCGACCACGGTGCTCGCCTGTGGCGGAGTCTCACCCCCGCCGGCCGGCGACTGAACGCCCGAGCGCGCGGGAAACCACCCGGCGGCCCGGTACCGGGTGCCGGGTGCCGGGTGCCGGGTGCAGCACGTCCGGCCGGCCGAAGGGCGGGAGTGGGGGGGGGGGGGGGTGGGAGGCGCGGGGGCTGGGGCCGTCGGCGAGGGGTAGCGCGCGGGCGGGGGGTACGGCCCGGGGGGCCGGGCCGGGGGGGGGGGGGGCGGGGGGCGGGGTGCCCCCCGGCCGGCCGCCGTGGGGGGGGGTGGCGGGCGGGGCAGCGCCGAGGCCCGCCCGCACGGCGCGTCAGGTCAGAGGATCTTCCATCCCTGGTACGGGTTTCCCCGCGAGGGGTCCTTCATGTAGGCATTGCCCTTGGCATCCGAATCCAGGACGTTCAGGTAGTAGTTGTTGAGCAGCATGCTGGGGCCCCACTGATAGGTGTTGGCCCAGGTCTGGCCCTGCGGGCGTCCGCAGCTGGCCCCGCGCACGGATTCGGCGTCGACGGCGGTGAGGCACAGTCCCGTGGCGACGCTCTGCAGTCGCCCGTCGTTGAAGCGCCGCCAGTGCTGATACGGGTTGTCCACACTGCAGCCCTTCGTATAGATGTTTCCGCTCTTGTCCCCGTCGAGACAGAGAGCGGTCTGGACGTTCTGGATCATCCCGGGCCCGATGCTGTTCGCAGGGGTGTCGGCGACGGCCGTGGAGGGCGCCATGATGATGCCCGCACATGCGCCGGCCAGGACTCCGGCCACGCCCATTCTTGTCTTCATCGGAACTCTTTTCGCTTCGCTCATCGTTTTCGCTGGACGTGCACGGTGTGGTCAGTCGGTCTGGTCACACGGTGTGGTCAGTCGGGGTCGGGCATGGGGCGCCAGCCGCTCCAGCTGCCTTCGTGGCTGCGGAGGTTGACGTAGCGCCAGCCGTCGGGGGTCGGGACGCTCAGGGCGAACTTCCAGGGGTCGCCCTGGCTCCAGCGGTCGATGACGACGACCGGGCCGGAGACGACCCCGCCCATGGACTGCCAGCCGGTCCACTTCCCGCGCCGGTCGTTCCAGCGGGTCCACACCGCCGAGTCGGTGCCGACCAGGAACTGCTGCTTCGTACCGTCGGGGAGGGGATGGACGGTCACCCCGTACTCGCAGATGTAGACGGCGCCGCCACTCCCGTTGCAGTGGCTCACCGCCTGGGCGGGCGCGGCCGTCACGGCGAGACCCGCCAGGACGGCGGCCGCGAGAACGGCGGCCCTGATCCTCTTCATTTCCCATGGCTCCTTGCTGCGACGCACAGGCGAACCTGCTGACGGCCTCAAGGCTGCCGCGCGTCGCAAACGTTCCACTAACGCTCCGCTGCCGCCGAGGCCTTCCGCTGCCGGGTCCGGTCGCGGAACCAGGCACCCGTACCCACCAGGACCGCGACCCCCACCCCGTACACCGGCAGCCACAAGGTGGTCGTGGCCGCGAGGCATTCGGCGACGGCCTTGCGGGCCTGGCCCTCCCGTACGAACGCCAGCGCCGTACCGTCCCGCCCGGCCAGGCTCCCCAGCGCGGCCTCCGTCTGAAGGGCCTGGTACCTGCCCACCAACGCGCAGTCGCCGCGCGTCCGCGGCATCGGGAACAGCCAGGCCTGGCGCTGGAGCAGGGGGGCGAGCGCGACGGCCACGCACAGACCGACGACCAGCGCGTACGCGACCAGGCCGCGCATGTACGCGGAGCGGATGCGCGGCGTCCACCGTGACCGCCGCTGGAAGGCGAGCATCACCGCGAGGAGCGTCACCGCGATGAAGGTGGCGAACCACTGCCAGGATCCCTGGGCGAGCGCGAACGTCAGCACGGCGGCCAGTCCGATGCCGATGACACCGGGAGCGGGAAGCTCGTCGCCCCCCGCGGCGTCTTCCGGCCTCGGGGTCATTCGGGGGCTCGAATCACTCACGGACCTCTCCTGGCAGCCGGTGCACCAGCATCCCCCGCGAACCGGCGCACCCCGGCGCGCCATGCCGCCCGCCCCCACCGGCCCGCCCGTACGGCCCGCCCCGCCCGATTCCCTGGCCCGATCGCGTGAACCGGGGCCTCGCCTCCCGTCGGGATCCCGCGGCGAAAACTACCTTGTACGCCGACCCTCTCCGGCCGGAGCGAGCGATCCCAGAGGAGCGATCATGGCGACCGACCCCGAAGCGCCGACCGTCCCGCAGGTGACCATGACCCTCTCCGCGATCGCGGCGACCGCCGCCGCTCCGCGCCCCTCGGGCGAGACCCTCGCGGAGCAGAGCACCCGGATGATCCTCGGCATCAACCAGCAACTGGCCGACACCTCGCTCGCGACCCGGGGCACCTGGGTCCTCTGCTGGCTCGGGGTGAGTCCGGGCAACGCCAACATGGCCTATCTCGCCAAGAACACCGACGGCTCCAACTCCTTCGCCGTGGTGATCCGCGGCACCGTCGGTACCGTGACCGATCTGCTGGAGGACCTCGACGTCGGCACGGTGGTCCCGCTCCACCTCGCCGGGATGCCGTCGCCGGTATCGGTCTCCAAGGGGGCGATGAAGGGGTTCACCGAGGTCGTCACCATGAACACGGCGGGCATCACCCTGACACAGGCGCTCACCACCGCCCTGGGCCAGGCGCAGCCGAACCCGACGGTCCACGTGACCGGCCACAGCCTGGGCGGCTGCATCGCGACCATGGTCGGCCCGTACCTGCAGACGTTCACCTGGCCCGACGGGAAGCCGAACTTCGAGCTGCACACCTTCGCCGCCCCCACCGCAGGCGGAGAGGAGTTCGCCTCCTACGTCGACTCCCTGGAATGGCAGGCGAACGAGCGCCACTACAACATGAACGACCTGGTGCCGCAGGCCTGGAACGACCTCGCGGCGGCCGGCCACTGGTACCCGAGCCCTCCGGGACCGGCGGCCGACGACGCCGTCAAAGCCGTCGTCTCGACGCTCGCCGGCCTCCCCGGTCCCCACGTCTACGTCCAGCCGGGCAAGGACGACCAGCTGAACAACACCTACGAGCCCTACGACCCGGACGTGGTGAAGCAGTCGACCCAGGACTTCATGGGGCAGGTGGCCTTCCAGCACGCCAACTCCACCTACCTGGGCCTCCTCGGCGCGCCTGACGTGCGGTCGGGTCCGGTGGTCACGCTCGTCACCCCCGTCGGCACGGCCGGCGCGCCGATCGAGATCGTCGGCAGCGGGTTCGAGCAGGGGGTCGTGGTCGACTTCGGCACGGTGCCGAGCACCAGGAACCACGTCATGCGCGACGACGTGATGATCTCCTGGGCGCCCGAGGGCGTCGGCGTGGTCGACATCCGGGTCACCAGCAGTCTGGGCACCTCCCCGGCCGTCGCGCGCGGCCAGTTCGCCTACGGCGGCAGCGCCCCCGTGCTGGTCACCGGCATCGGCCCGGACACGGGCCGGGCCGGCGACGACGTCCAGGTCAATGGCGTCTCCTTCGGCGAGGACTCCCAGGTCTACTTCGGCGACAAGCCCGCCGAGCTCCTCGAGTACGGCACCGAGCAGCTGACCGTCAAGGCGCCCACCGCCGCCATCGGCCTCGGCACGTCCGCGACCGTCAACGTCACCGTCCTCTCGGGCAGCTACTCCTCGCCCGCGAGCCCGGCGGACGAATTCACCTACCTGGAGTGGCACCAGGGCTGAACCGGTACGGCCGGGGCGGTCCAGGCCGTGGGACACCCGGCGCTCGAGCCCGGGCGGCAGGATCCCTCAGGCGCGGCGGACCCGCCAGAGCCATGCCGCCGTGCCGGCCAGCACGGCGAGCGTGACCAGGTTGGCCAGGAGGGCCGGGGTGCCGGCCGGGCCGCCCGCCTGGTTGTAGACGCCGATGACGGCGGTCGGCAGCACGGCGGTGAGCAGGACACCGGTGGTCTTCTGGACGGCGCTCCAGTGCACCGAGGTGCAGAGGAGCACCGCGCCGGCGATGCGGAACAGGACGCCGACCAGCGGCCCGAAGTGGTCGGGGAAGACCATGATGAAGGCCAGCGAGAGCGTGAGCATCAGGAGCGGGACCAGGGGGTGCACCATGCCCCGCCGCTCGGGTGCGCCGACACCGCTCGGGGCCGAGGTCCCGGCGGCCCCGCTTCCCGCCTCGGCCAGCGCCGTTGCCGCGATCGCGCGGGGGTCCCCCAGCTCCGCGAGGATCTCGCCGATCTCGGCGTCGGGGCGCTCGGCACACGTCACCTCGATGTGCTCGGCGAGGTCGGCGAGGAGTTCCTGGCGGCGGTCGGCGGGCAGCGCGGAGCCCTCGCGTTCGACGGCGTCGAGGTAGTCGCTTATGCGGTCGGCAGAGGTCTTCATTCGGGGGCTCCGGTGGGGGGGTGCGGGGTGGTCAGGAAGGCGTCGACGGCGTTGCGGAAGCCCGGCCAGACACGGGTGAACTCGTCGAGCGCGGCCCGGCCGCTGTCGGTGAGCGCGTAGTAGCGACGGGGTGGTCCGGAGGCGGATTCCTGCCAGGTGGTGGCGACCAGGTCGTCGCGGCGGAGCCGGGAGAGCAGCGGGTAGACCGTGCCCTGGCTGGTGGCCAGGGCGCCGGAGTCCTCCAGGGCGTGGAGGAGTTCCACGCCGTAGCGGGGACGGTCCCGCATCAGGGCGAGCACGCAGTACTCCAGGACGCCCTTGCGCAGTTGGGCGGCCGCCCGGGCCTGTTTGGCCGAATCGCCTGGTTCCATGCAATGCAAGATACCTGGCGAGACAAATGAATGGGAAGGGGGGCCGGCCGCGTCCTCGGCGGTCTCCACCCGGCCCTGGGCCGTGCGGCGCCGCCCCGGACGGCGGCCGGTTCCGCCGCGGGGGTGATCCGCCCGGTCAGGTCCGGGCGATCAGGGCGTACCTCTCGTCGGTGACCGGTCCGCCCCACAGGTCGCCGTCCTCGCCGAGCGGTTCGACGCGCAGGCCGGATACGAGCGGACGGACGGCGGCGGCCAGGTCGTCGGCGGTGACGCCGCCGTGCCAGGGCAGCGCGTCGGCCCCGGCGACGTACGGCGCGCCGCTCTGGCCCGCTTCGCGCCACCGTCCCTCGACGAGCACCAGCCGGCCTCCCGGGCGGAGGCGGGCGACCCATGCGCGGAGCGCCGCCCCGGGGTCGGGCAGGGTCCACAGCAGGTGCCGGGAGAGGAGGACGTCGTACCGCTCCTGGCCGGTCGGCGGAGCGGCGGCGTCGCCGACGAGGAACCGGCCCGCGAAGCCCGCGGCCAGAAGCTTGGCCTTCGCCGCCTCCACCATCCGGGGCGCCAGGTCCACGCCGGTCACCCGGTGCCCGGCCTCCGCCAGCAGCAGGGACAACGACCCGGTGCCGCAGCCCACATCGAGGACGTCGGCCGCCCCGGTGGGCAGCCAGGAACGCAGGAGCCGGGCCCACGCGGCCCGGGTGTGCTCCTGACGCAGGCCGTGATCCGGCTCCTCGTCGAACGACGCCGCGGCGGCGTCCCAGTACGCGGCGATGGCAGGGGTGGGATCCGACATGACCGAGATCATGCCCGCTCCCACCGACAGCACACGCGGCGGAACGGTACCGTCGCTCCGCGCCCGGCGCCCGGCGTCCGGCGTCCGGCGTCCGGCGTCCGGACACGACGCGTCCCTCGGCGGGGGCGCTTCCGAGCGCGGCGACGCGCTTCCGGCCCGCGGGTCTTCAGCGCTCCGTAGGCGCCGTACGGGCGGCTGCGCGGACGTCGAAGGGGACGGCGCCGATCCGGTAGCCCCGTTCGTCGAGCAGGTGGCCGCTGACCTTCATCAGCCACAGCGCGACGGCGCGGTCGGTGATCTCCAGGCCCGGTGCGCGCTCGTTGAGCCGCACCTCGAAGCGCTGGGCGTCCGCGAGGGACTTCACCCAGGCGACGACGAGCAGGTTGTGGCGGCCGGTCACGCCCGCGCACAGCCGTACCTCGCGGACGCCCGTGACGAGCCGGGAGACGCTCTCGAGGGCGCCGGCCGCCACCCGGCCCCAGTAGATGACCGCGACCGGCCACTCGGAGAGCGGCCTGGCGACCTCGCAGCGGGTCTGGAGCATCCCGGCGGCGAACAGGCGGCCGAGCCTGCGCCGTACGGTGTCCGGGCTCGCTCCGGAGCTCTCGGCCAGCGCGCGGTAGGTCGCGCGGCCGTCGACCGAGAGCGCGGCGACGAGATCGTGGTCCAGGTCGGTGAGGGGAAAGACGGGCACCTCGCCCCGGGCCGGTTCCCCGGCGGCGAGGCGGGCGATCTGGCCGCGGTCGAGGGCGCGCAGGCGCCAGCGGCTGCCCTCCGTGTAGACGGTGCTCGCGAGATGGGTGCGGGTGGCGCTGATGCCGGGCATCGAGCCGAGTCCCCGGGTCAGCCAGTGAGTGAGCGCGACGAGGTCGGGAGCCAGGACGGTGACGAGCAGGTCGCCGTCGCCGCTGACGTGCTCGACGGCGGTGACGTGGGGCAGCGCGGCCAGCGCGCGGGCGACGTCGAGCAGGCTGCCGTTGGCGCAGTCGACCTCGACGAAGGCGAGCAGTCCCTGACCGGCGGCGGCGAGGACGGGCGCGGGGTGGCAGCTGATCCACGCGGCGCCCGCTTCGGTGAGCCGGTTCCAGCGCCGGGCGACCGTGACCGCGTCGAGGCCGAGGACGGAGCCGATCCGGGTCCATTCCGCGCGCGGGGCGATCTGGAGGGCGTGCACGAGGGCCTGGTCAACGTCGTCGAGGACGAACGGGGCCGGGAGCGGGGCCGGTCCGGACACGGAGCCCGGCGTTCTTCCCGGCTTCGCCGCGGGGAGGGGGCCGGGCGGCGTCCCCGCCGCCTTTCCGGGTGTGGGGGCGCTGCCGCCCGCCTTCGGGCTTTCGGCCTCTCGCCCGCTTTCCTGCGTCACCGGGGTCCTCCTGCGTTTTTCCTGCGAATCCGGATCCCTCTACCCGGTGGGGCTTCAGCCTTGCCCTGACCACGGCCGGAACCGTATCAGGAGGTTGACGCAGCATGTCCGTACTGGAACGCGCCAGGGAACTACAGCCCGATCTGGTCCGGCTCCGCCGCTCGCTGCACCGCGAGCCGGAGCTCGGCCTCCAGCTTCCGCGCACCCAGGAGAAGGTGCTCGCCGCGCTCGAAGGCCTCCCCCTCGAGATCACGCTCGGCCAGGACCTCACCTCCGTCACGGCCGTGCTGCGCGGCGGCCGCCCCGGCGGCGCGGTGCTGCTGCGCGGCGACATGGACGCCCTGCCGGTGGCCGAACGAACGGGGCTCCCGTACGCCTCCGAGGTCGCCGGTCGGATGCACGGCTGCGGACACGATCTGCACACGGCCGGGCTCGTCGGCGCCGCGACCTTGCTCGCGGACCGGCGCGAGGCGCTGCACGGCGATGTCGTCTTCATGTTCCAGCCGGGCGAGGAGGGCTACAACGGCGCCGGCGCGATGATCGAGGAGGGCGTCCTGGACGCGGCGGGCAAGCGCGTCGACGCCGCCTTCGCCCTGCACGTCGCGGCCAACCGGCTGCCCGGCGGCTGGATCGCCTCCCGTCCGGGGACGGTGATGACGGCCTCGGACGTCCTGAAGGTGACGGTCCGCGGTGAGGGCGGCCACGGGTCGGCGCCGCACCGCGCCAAGGATCCGGTGCCCGCGGTCTGCGAGATGGTCACGGCGCTGCAGAACTGGGTGACGCGGACCTTCGACATCTTCGATCCGGTGGTGGTGACCGTCGGCAGTCTGCACGCCGGTACGCAGCAGAACGTGATCCCGGACACGGCCGAGTTCAGGGCCACCGTACGCAGCTACTCCGAGGCCAACCACGAGCGCCTCGCCGAGGGGCTCCCCCGCCTGGTGCGCGGGATCGCCGCCGCGCACGGGCTGGAAGTGGACGTGGCCTACGAGATGCTCTATCCGGTCACGGTCAACGAGCCGGCGGAGACCGCCTTCGCCATGGACACGGCCCGCGAACTCTTCGGCGCGGGCGAGGTGTGGCACGCGCCGCAGCCGGCCAGCGGTTCGGAGGACTTCTCGCTGGTGCTGCAGCAGGTGCCGGGGGCGATGCTGCTGGTCGGAGCCGCGCCCGAGGGCGCCGACCTGGAGAAGGCGCCGGAGAACCACTCGCCGAGGGCCGTCTTCGACGATGCCGTCCTCGCGCGGCAGGCGGCGCTGCTGGCGGAACTGGCCGAGCGGCGTCTCGCCACGACGGGGGACGGGGCGTGACGCCCCCGGCGGCGCCGCGCCCCGCGAGACGCGACGCCAAGGTCACTGCCGTCGTCGGGCTGCTCGTCGTGTTCGAGCTCGTCAGCGGCTTCCTCCAGGGATCCGCGCCGGCGCTCCTGCCGGCCGTGCGGGACTGGCAGGCCATCAGCACGTCCGAGGCCCAGTGGTTCACGGCGACCCAGTTCCTGGCCGCCGCGGTGAGCGTGCCCGCCTTCGGGCGGCTCGGCGACCTGTACGGACACCGTCGTCTCACCCGGATCGCCCTCGCCTGCGTCGCGCTCGGTACCCTGCTGGTCGCGCTCGCGCCGAACGTCGCGGTGCTGCTGCTCGGCCGGGCGCTGATGGGGCCGCTGGCCGCGCTGTTGCCGCTGGAGATCGGTCTGGTGCGCAGCCGGCTCGACCGTGACGGTGGACGCCGGGCGGTCGGTCTCCTGGTCGGTTCGCTGACCCTGGGATCGCTCCTCGGTCACGCCCTGGCGGGGCCGCTCCTCCATCTCACCGGTGACATCCGCGTCACGCTCTGGGTGCTCGCCGCGCTCGCCTGCGGCTGCGCGGTGCTCTCGTACTGCGGCATTCCCGAGTCCCTCAGCCGGGCGGAGGGCAGGATGGACTGGGCCGGTGCGCTGCTGCTCGGTCTGGCGCTCGTGCTCTTCCTCGGCACCGTGGCACGGGGGGCCGCCTGGGGCTGGACCTCGTTGCCCACGCTGGCCGGTCTTCTGGCCGCCGCGGCGCTCCTGACCTGGTGGGTCCGGATCGAACTCGCCCGTCCGTACGCCCTGGTCGACGTGCGGGCGGTCGCCCGGCGGCAGACGGCGGCGTACTACGTGTCGGGTTTCGTCTTCGGCTCGGTGATGCTGGGCGGTCAGGCCGTGGCGATCACCTATCTGGCCGCGTCGCCCGCGGTGGAGGGATACGGGTTCTCGCTCGCCACCTGGGAGATCAGCCTCTGGGGCGGGGTGCCGCACGTGCTGGCCTTCATCGGGGCGAGCGTCGTGGCCCGGGTGGCCGCGCGGGCCGGTTACCGCAGGACCCTCTTCGCCGCGTTCGGGCTGATGGCGGCCGGCAGCGCGGGCCTGATGGCCTCGTACGCCGTGCTTCCGCTGTTCGCCCTGTCGTCCGCGGTGACGGGCTTCGGCATGGGCCTGGCACTGGGTGGGCTGCCCACCGTCATCGTGGAGGGCAGTGCCGAGGACCGTACGGCGAGTGCCACGGCCGTCTACAACAACCTCAAGACGCTGGGCGGCAGCGTCGCGGGCGCGGGTGCCTCCGTGGTCCTCGGCACGATGGTCGCCGGCGGTACGGAGGTCCCCGCGCTCTCCGCGTATCTGACGATCTGGGGACTGAGCACGCTGGTGTGCGTGCTGGCACTGCTGCTCCAGACGACCGCGTTCCGTCGGGCAGGTGCCGGGGCGGACGGCCTGGGTGCGGACGACGGGGAGGGTACGGCGTCGGGTGCCGGGGCGCGTACGGCGAGCGGCGCCCGGTGACGCCGACGGCGCGTCCGGGTCCGTCCCCCGGACCTCCTTCCGGCGCGCCGTCGTCTCCTCCGATCGACCGCGTCCGCAGTCGGTGCGCGCCGTTCCGGCGCGCCTGAGCACGATGAGGTCGGACCGCACAAGCCATGTCCCCCGATCGGGTGACAGCCGCCGCTGCGGCCGGACCGGTCGTGGGTGCTGGGAGATCGTTTCCCCGACGACGGACGAGCCGGTCGCCGCACCGGAGGTGACGGCCGCGAAGGGTGGGGGATCAGGCGTGGGCGTGGACGTGGTGCGGGAGTCGGCTGGGGCGGGCCGGGTGGTCATCTGGGAGGAGTCCGCGCGCGACGGCGCGCAGGCCAAGACGCTCATGACAGCGGACTTCCGGGTGCGGCTCGCGCGCCGGCAGGGAGGCATGTTCGGTGCGGACGGCCCGCGGCACGTGGTGTTCGCGGCGGGGTTCCCGGCGGTGTGTGCCGAGGAGTTCGAGGCGGTCCGTCAGGTCGCGGTGGAGGCCGAGGGTGCGGTGAGTGTGGCCGCGGTGTGCCGGGGCGCCGCCCAGGACGTGGTGCAGGCCGTTGCCTCGGTGCGCGGCAGTGCGCACGCGCGGGTGATGGTGGTGGTACCGGCGTCGGAGGCCATGGCGCGGGTGATGGTGCACCGCGGCGCGCGGGCGGCGTTGGAGGAGGGCGTCGCGTGCGTCAAGCGGGCCCGTGACCTCGACGCGTCGGTCGCGGTGGACGTGTGCCTGGCGGATGCGTCCCGCGCCGACTCCGGACTGATGGCCGCGTACGCGCGGGCGATGACGGCGGCCGGGGCGGGCGTGGTGCTGCTGGCCGACACCGTCGGAGGCCAGTTGCCCGCCGGCTGCCGGTCGATGTTCGACGCGGTGGCGGCCGGGGCCGGTGAGGGTGTGGTGCTGGGCGCGCACCTGCACAACGATCTCGGTCTGGGCCTGGCCAACACGCTGCAGACGCTCTCGGCGGGGGTGAGGGTGGTCTCCAGTGCGTGGCTGGGTATCGCCGAGCGGGCCGGGATGGTGGCCACCGAGCAGTTGGTGTTCCTCCTGGACCGTCACCCCGAGGAGGTCCTCGGTCCTGATGCGGCACCGTGGTGGACCGCCCCGGACCTGACCGCTCTGACGCCGATCGCGCGGGCGGTGGCCGAGGAGACCGGCGTACCGCTGAGCGTGACCACGCCCATCGTCGGCCCCGGGGTCGGCACCCTCTCGACCGGAACCCCCTTCGTGCATCCGCGGTTGTTCCAGCCCTACGACCCCCACGAGGTGCTGGGTGTCGAACCGGCCGTGGTCCTCACCCACTTGGCCAGCGCCCGCGTCGTCACCGCCGTCGCCGCCCGGCTGGGGCACGCCCTCGACCAGCAGCGGGCACGGGCGGCGATGCGGTGGGTGAAGTCGCGGGCCTACCGCAGCGGCCGGGCCGTCGTCGACGACGCGGCGTTCGCCGCCTACCTCGACGGTCTCGCCCACGCAGGGGCCGGAGACGCCCGGTGACCGCGACACCCCGCGGCCCCTCCACCGGTGTCGCCGAAGCGCGGCGGGCCCTGGGCGAGGGAACGGCGGTGGTGCTGCCCAACCCCGCACCGCTGACCTACGTCCTCGCCGCGACCGTTCCGGGCGCCGTGAACACGGCCAAGGGCCGGCCGGCCGGCCAGGCCGTCGCCTTGTGGGCCCACCACCCGGATACCCTCACCGCCCTCGACGCGTCCTCGGCGCTCGACGCGTGTCACGCGCGGACGGCCCGCCGGCTCCTGGAGGAGGAACTCCTCACCCTGCTGGTTCCGCTCCGCCAGGACGTGCCCTGCCCCGGGTGGCTCTCACCCGCCGTCCGCGACGGCTGGGCCCTGCTGTTCGGCGCCCGCTGGACCCCCCTGCTGCCCGTCCTCGCCGGCTGTCCGCTGCTCTACGTCAGCAGCGCCAACCGCACCGGCCGGCCGCCCGCCGCCACGGCCTCCGACGCGACCGCCATGTTCCCGCCACCCGTCCCCGTCCTCACCTCGGACACCCTCACCGGCCGGCACGAGGAAGACGGGGCTCCACGGCGAGCCACCACCACCGTGCGCATCCACCCCGACGGCCGGCTCGAACTCCACCGCCACGGCGCGCAGGACCACCCCTACCCCACCGCCGCCGCCTACCTCCACCACCTCACCGCCTACCAGCCCTGACCACGCATCACCCGCGCACGGGAGGGCCGGGACACGAGGCGGCAAGGGAGCGGAAAAACGAAAGGGCAAGGAGAGTTCTCTCCTTGCCACTCTCAACATATAGCGCACCGGGGGGCTTGCCGCAAGGCCCGGGTCACGGCGCAGAATCGTCTGCCGATGCCACAACCTGCGGAAATGAGGGCACGACGTGCGTGTGTTGCTGTCGACGTACCGGGAACCCGGTGACGTCGCATCCATGGTGGGACCGGCCGTGCGCGGGGAGGTGCCGCAGTGACCGGGCCGTACGTGCGGGATCTGCACGAGGTCGACGAGCGGCAGGTCGCGGTCGTCGGCGGCAAGGGCGCGCACCTGGGCGGGCTGACGCGGATCGACGGCATCCGCGTGCCGGCCGGCTTCTGCGTGACGACGGACGCCTTCCGCCGGATCGTGGCCGAGGCCCCGTCGCTCGGCGACCGCCTCGACGAGCTGGCGCGCTTGAGGCCGGACGAGCGGGAGTCCGTGCGGGCGCTGAGCGCGCGGATCCGCCGGACCATCGAGGGGATCGCCCTTCCGGTCGATCTCGCGGCGGCGATCACCGGCGCGCTCGCCCGGCACGGAGAGACGGCCGCGTACGCCGTCCGCTCCAGCGCGACGGCGGAGGACCTGCCGACGGCCTCGTTCGCCGGGCAGCAGGACACGTACGTGAACGTCGTGGGGCCGACGGCGATCCTCCAGCACATCAGCCGGTGCTGGGCCTCGCTGTTCACCGAGCGGGCCGTGACCTACCGTCAGCGCAACGGCATCGACCACCGTACGGTCCACATGGCCGTGGTCGTACAGCGGATGGTCTTCCCGCAGGCGGCCGGCATCCTGTTCACGGCCGACCCCGTCACGGGCGACCGGAAGGTCTCCACCGTGGACGCCGGCTTCGGCCTCGGCGAGGCCCTGGTGTCCGGCCTGGTGAACCCCGACGTCTTCACGGTGCGGCACGGCGAGATCGTCGCCAAGTCGATCGCCGCCAAGCAGCGTGCCGTTCTCGCCCTGCCGGCCGGCGGCACGCAGGAAGTGCCGATCGACCCGCGGCGGCAGCGGCAGCCGGCGCTGACGGATGCGCAGGCCGTGAGGCTCGTGCAGCTGGGGCGGCGGATCGAGGCGCACTTCGGCCGCCCGCAGGACATCGAATGGTGCCTGGCCGATGACGTCTTCCACATCGTGCAGAGCCGGCCGATCACGACGCTGTTCCCGGTCCCTGAGACCGGCGACGAGGAGAATCACGTCTACGTCTCCGTCGGCCATCAGCAGATGATGACTGACGCCATGAAGCCCCTGGGCTTCTCCATGTGGCAGCTGACGGCCATGGTGCCGATGCACGAGGCAGGCGGGAGGCTGTTCGTCGACGTCACCGGGCGCCTGGCCTCGCCCGCGAGCCGCGCCGGCCTCCTGGACGTTCTGGGCAAAAGCGATCCGCTGGTCAGGGACGCTCTGGAGACCGTCCTCGACCGCGACGGCTTCGTCCCGTCGGTCCCGGACGCGGGTCCCGTCGGCAGGCCGGCGGCCGGCGGCGCGTCCGCCCCCATCGCAACCGACCCGGCCATCGTCACCGAACTGATCGAGCGCAGCCGGGCGTCCGTCGCCGCCCTGGAGCGCGACATCCGGACGAAGAGCGGACCGGCTCTGTTCGACTTCCTGCTGGAGGCCTTCGAGGAGCACAAGCGCGTCCTCGGTGATCCGCTGAGCATGCAGGCGATCATGGCGGGGATGGAGGCCACGTGGTGGCTGGGCGACACCCTGGAGGAGTGGCTGGGCGAGAAGAACGCGGCCGACACGCTCACGCTGTCCGCCCCCGGCAACATCACGTCGGAGATGGGCCTGGCGCTGCTCGACGTCGCGGACGTGATCCGTCCGCTGCCGGAGGTGGTGGCCTTCCTGCAGGGAGTCGAGGACGAGGACTTCCTGGACGAGCTGGCGAAGGTCGCGGGCGGCGCCGCGGCGCGCGCGGCCCTGGAGGCCTACCTGGACCGGTACGGCATGCGCTGCGTCGGCGAGATCGACATCACGAGGCCGCGGTGGCGCGAGCGCCCCACCACCCTCGTGCCCTTGATCCTCGACAACGTCAGGAACTTCGAGGCGGGCGCGGCCGGGCGCCGCTTCGAGCAAGGGCGGCGGAGGGCGCTGCAGAAGGAACAGGACGTCCTGTCGCGGCTGCGCGTGCTGCCCGACGGGGACCGCAAAGCTGAAGAGGCCAAGCGGATGATCGACCGGGTCAGAACCTTCATCGGGTACCGGGAGTACCCGAAGTACGGCATCATCAGCCGCTATTTCGTCTACAAGCAGGCCCTGCTGGAGGAGGCCGAACGCCTCGTGCGGGCCGGCGTGCTCCCCGAGAAGGAGGACGTCTTCTACCTCACGTTCCGGGAACTCCACGAGGTCGCGCGCTCGCACCAGGTGGATCACCGGCTCGTCCAGGAGCGCAAGGACGCGTTCCGGTCGTACCGGGCGCTCACACCGCCCCGGGTGCTCACATCGGACGGTGAGGCCCTCACCGGGGCCTACCGGCGCGATGACGTGCCGGCCGGCGCCCTGACGGGCCTGGCCGTCTCCGCCGGCACCGTCGAGGGAAGGGCGCGCGTCATCCTCGACCTGGCGCAGGCCGATCTCGAGGAGGGCGACATCCTGGTCACGACGTTCACCGACCCCAGCTGGTCGCCGTTGTTCGTCGGGATCGCGGGCCTGGTGACGGAGGTGGGCGGCTTGATGACCCATGGCGCGGTGATCGCCCGGGAGTACGGCCTGCCGGCGGTCGTGGGCGTGGAGCGGGCCACCCGGCTGATCCGGGACGGGCAGCGGATCCGCGTGCACGGAACCGACGGGTACGTCGAGATCTTGCCCTGACGGGCCGTTCCTCACCCGGAAGGTGCCTCTCCCGCTCCCCCGCGTCCGGCCTCGGTCCGTCCGGTCGGCCGCGGGGTTCCGTACCCTGGCGGCATGCGCATGCGTCCCACGTTGAGCTGGACCGCCGCCGAGGGTCTGCCCGCGGGCACCACGAGCGTCACGCCGGTCGCAGAGGTACTGAGCGCCGGCGGGGTGCTGGTGGTGAGCGGGGCGGGCATCTCCACGGAGTCGGGCATCCCCGACTACCGGAGCGAAGGGGGGAGCCTGAGGCGGCACACCCCGATGACCTACCAGGATTTCACCGGCAGCGCCCAGGCGCGGCGCCGGTACTGGGCCCGCAGCCACCTCGGCTGGCGCACCTTCGGCCGCGCCCGCCCGAACGCCGGACACCGGGCGGTGGCCGCGTTCGGGCGGAGCGGGTTGCTCGCGGGGGTGATCACCCAGAACGTGGACGGGCTGCACCAGGTGGCCGGCAGTGCCGGCGTGGTGGAACTGCACGGAAGCCTGCACCGGGTCGTCTGCCTGTCCTGCGGTGACTTCAGCGCCCGCCCCGAGCTCGCCGTGCGGCTCGAGGAAGCCAACCCCGGGTTCGATCCGATGGCGGCCGGGATCAATCCGGACGGTGACGCCGACCTCACCGATGAACAGGTCGGGGCCTTCCGCGTGGTGCCCTGCGCGGTGTGCGGCGGCATCCTCAAGCCGGACGTGGTGTTCTTCGGCGAAGCCGTCCCACCACGGCGGGTCGAGGGCTGCCGCGAGCTGGTCCGTGGGGCGGCTTCCCTGCTGGTCCTGGGGTCCTCCCTGACCGTGATGTCCGGGCTGCGGTTCGTGCGTCAGGCGGCCCAGGCCGGGAAGCCGGTGCTGATCGTCAACCGGGACGTGACCCGGGGCGACCAGCACGCCGTCACCCGGGTCGCGCTCCCCCTGGGGAGGGCCCTCGCCGCCGTGGCCGACCAGTTGGACGTTCCTGTCGACGGCGAGGCCGCGCCGCCGGTCTAGTGCCGCGTCGGGCAAGGTTTGCCCCTTGAGGAGCGGCGTCCGGTGCGTGCTCTCGGCGTGCCGGCCGCAAGCGCTCGTACGGGACGTACTTGGGCTTTCGGCCGGTGCGGCGAGCGTGCGTGCCGGGCGTCGCGACGGGGCGAACGTTGCCTGACGCGGCACCAGGTGTGGAAACACCGCCCGCCACAGCTCCACGAGGCACTGGCCCTCTCCTGGGCGAACGGCACGGCCCCGCACACCCGCACCCGCCGGGGAGGGGGCGGGTGCGGACGTACGGGGCCGGGCGGGCCGGACGGGCCGGACGGGGTGCGGGCAGCGGCCGTCAGAACGCGAAGACGGCGTTCCCGTTGAAGGTCGCGGCCATGACGCACCCGTTGGAGAAGGTGTGCTTCCAGGAGACGCGCTTGCCCTGCCAGACGCCGTCCGCGGAGACGGTGACGGGGTCGTAGTGCATCGGACACGCACGGTTGGAGTCCGGGGCGGCCAGAAGCGTCTCGAGGGTGCCGGCGGTGGCCTTGAGGGCCGCACACGCGGCCTTGGGGTCGGGGTGCGTGCCCTGGGCGGTAGGCGCGCAGCTGAGGGCGGACGCCCGCACCACGGTGGACGCGTCCTCGCCCTGGGCGACGGCGAGGACCACGGCGGACGGGGCGTACAGGCTGGCGGGCTTTGCCTCCGCGATGCCGGTGGCGCCTGCCAGGGTCAGGAGGGCAGCGGCGGAGACGGCAGCGATGCGGTGACGCACGACGGACTCACTTTCAATTCAAAGGAAACACGCAGCAGTTGCCTGTGTTACATCGACTGGACACCGCTCAGCTTGCCGCGTACGAAGGGTGCGCGCACATCGAACACCGATTTACGGACACCCCTCCCCCTCAGGCACGACCGAATGGTCGTTCGGGCAGCTCAGATGGGTGCGAGCCCTGCGCGATCAAGCGAAAACGGAGGGTGACACCCGGCGTGTCGCCCCCCTGAGGGGCGGTTGACCTGCGGTCGGCCGCGCGCGGTTCATCGAACGTCCATCCAGGCTGACCGGATAGCGCCGTGCCACCGCCCCTCCCGCCCCGGACGACGCACGCGGCACGCGCGCGGAGCCGACGCGACGTTCACGTCGCGGAGGCGTGGCTCAGGAGCACCTCCAGCAGCTGATCCGGTACCTCCCGCATGACGTTGTGACCGCTTTCGACGGCGTGCGTGCGCCACTGGGGCGAGCCGCTCAGCCGCTCGTACAGCTCCGTGAACGGTGACGGCGTCGGCCACCGCGTGGCGTACACGTACGACTTGTCCGCGAAGCGGGTCAGGTCGCCCTCCAGGCGGACCGCCTGGAGCAGCGAGGCCAGCGGGTGCGGGGTGGCGCGCGGGTCGAAGAAGGGGAGCGGGGCGCTGGTGTATCCGTTGTCTCCGGCGCCGTCGAGGTACCACGCGCGCTCGTTGTCCGTCACCAGGGACCAAGTGGACTGACCGTCCTCGGGGACCATCGCGTCCACGTACACGAGCCCCTTCACCCGCTCCGGGACCCGGTCGGCGGCGCCGGTGATGACCATGCCGCCGTAGCTGTGGGCGACCAGTACGGCGTCGGTGACCTCCTCGTCCTCCAACAGGTTCACCACGTCCGCGATGTGGGTGTCCAGGTTCACCGAGGGGGTCAGCAGGTGCTTGCGACTGCCCAGTCCGGTCAGCGTCAGCGGATAGGCGTGGTGGCCGGCGCGCCGCAGTTCACGGGCGAGCGGCTCGAAGGTCCAGGCGCCGTGCCAGGCTCCGGGAACGAGGATGTAGGTGGTCTCTGTCAGGCTCATGTGATCGAGGATGCCGGGCGGCATCCAGGTGTTCGAGTGGCCGGAGCGACACGATGTGAAAAGATCTGGCCATGACGTCTGAGGTGACCCACCGGGTCGTCGTTCTGGCCCTCGACGGGGTCTACCCCTTCGAGATGACCATTCCCGTACGGATCTTCGGTACGGCCCAAGGCCCCGACGGGGCACCGCTGTACGAGATCCTCACCTGCAGCATCGACGGCCGGCCGGTCCGCACCAGCGCCGACTTCAGCATCACGGTCGAGCACGGTGCGGAGGCGGTCGCGACCGCGGACACCCTCGTCATCCCGCCCTTCACCTGTGGACCGGGCGCCGACGGCACGGACGCCGGTGCGGTGGACTGGCTGCCCGCCGAGTTGGCCCGGGCGCTTTCCCGACTCCCCCCCCGGGCGCACGCATCGTCTCGATGTGCACGGCCTCCTACGTGCTCGCGACCGCGGGACTCCTCGACGGCCGCCGGGCGACCACCCACTGGAACGAGGCGGAGCACTTCCAGCGGGCCTTCCCCCGGGTCCGGGTCGACGCGGACGTCCTCTTCGTGGACGGCGGCCAGGTGCTCACGGCCGCCGGGGTCGCCGCCGGAGTGGATCTCTGCCTGCACCTGCTGCGCCGTGACCACGGCAGCGCGGTGGCCAATCGGGTCGCCCGGCTGTGCGTCGTTCCGCCGTGGCGGGAAGGCGGGCAGGCGCAGTTCATCGAGCGGCCGGTGCCCGAGGTCTCGCAGGCGAGCACCGCGGCCACCCGCGAGTGGGCGCTGAGCCGGCTCGGCCATCCGGTCGCGCTCGCGGAACTGGCACGGCACGCGGGCATGAGCGTACGGACCTTCTCGCGCCGGTTCCGCGACGAAGTCGGGATGACGCCCGGCCAGTGGCTGACGCGGCAGCGCATCGAGCACGCCCGACGGCTGCTGGAGGTCACCGATCTGCCGGTGGACCGCATCGCACAGGAGGCCGGGCTGGGTACGGGCGCCTCGCTGCGACGGCACATGGCACAGGCGATCGGCGTCGCGCCGATGGTGTACCGGCAGACGTTCCGGGCCCGGGCGGTCACCGCCCAGCCGTGATGTCCCGGGACCGGGGGGGAGGAAAGCGGGCCCGGTTCGCCGAGCGGTGCGCGGACGCCGCAGGGCCGGCGGGTGCCCCGAGGGCTCCCGCCGGCCCCGGACGGCCGGTGTCAGCGCAGCAGCTGGGCTCCGGCCCAGTCGGCGTGGTCGCTGTTGATGCCGTCACCCGCGTCCGTCGCCTTGAGCACCAGCGAGTTCACGCCGGCGACGCTGACGTCGATGGACTGCGTCGCACTCGACGGCGTCATGACCGCAGGGCTCTCGTACAGCTTGACGCCGTCGCCCCAGACCTCGAACTTGACCGTCGCGTTCGCCCCCACCTCGTCATCCACACCGACGTCCGACTGGAACCGCGCGTACCCACCGTTCAAGGCGTAGGTGACCGCACTGTTGGCGTGCGTACCGATCCCCCTGGTGTAGGCGGCGCCGTTCAGCTTGATCGGGTGCCCGTCGACGCTCTTGTCCTTCTGGACGGTGCC
>NZ_JBSGWY010000014.1:74732-110350 GCF_053609145.1 Streptomyces sp. NPDC054961
GCACTGTTGGCGTGCGTACCGATCCCCCTGGTGTAGGCGGCGCCGTTCAGCTTGATCGGGTGCCCGTCGACGCTCTTGTCCTTCTGGACGGTGCCGGAGTCGCTTCTGGCGTTGGTCCAGTTGAGATCGCTCAGGTCGACCGACTGTCCGCTTCCGCCGGCGGCGGAGGTGGTGACGTCGACGGCGTTGCCGGCCCCGGAGAGGTTCCCCGCGGCGTCGATCGCCTTGACGGTGAACGTGTACGGCGTCGAGGCCGACAGCCCCGTCGCGGTGAAGCTCGTACCCGTCGACGAGCCGACGAGGGTGGCACCGCTGTAGATCTTGTAACCGGTCACGCCGACGTCGTCGGTCGACGCCGTCCACTTCAGGTCCACGCTCTTGGACGTCACGTTGCTCGATACGAGGCCGGCCGGCGCGGTGGGGGCCGTGGTGTCACCCGCCACCGTCCCGGCGGTCGCGGTCACGGTGGCACCGGCGGCCACCGGTACGCTCACGTAGGACACGGTGTTGCCGTACAGCGACTTGGTCTGCGGCGTGTACGCGGTCCCGTTCACGGTGATGGAGGCGGGGGTCCCGTAGAACTGGGCTTCCCAGTTGACGGTGCCACCCGAGTTGTTGGTCAACGTGGAACCCGTGGTGCCGGTGTGCTTGAGCTTCAGGTCGTTGTCACCGACCTTGAGGTGGTCGATCTCCACCCAGGGCGTCTCGGACGTCAGCCGGGAGACGGTGGCCACCTTGTCCTTCGGGGCGTCCGGCTGCACCCCCATCATGCCGTCGATGACGCTGCTGACCGCGAGGAACGAGATCTCCGGGTAGGTGTCCTTGCCGGTCATGAGCTTCTTGAGCCATCCCCAGCCCTCGGAGGACCGGTTGTACTGGTAGTACATCTCCGGCAGGTAGGAGGTCGCCTCGACATTCAGACCGTCGTCGTTGGCGGCGATGAAGTCCAGGGAGCTGCTGGTCCTCGCGCCGTGGTCGCCGAGCCCGGTCAGCATCGTCAGGAAGCTGGCCTCGTGCCCCCAGCTGCTGTAGCCCGTGCCGGCGGCGTCCTTGCCCCGGACGTACCGGTTGTTCGACGCGTCCCACCAGTTCGCATCGAAGTGGTCCTGCACCCGCTTCGCGCGATCGGCCCACTTCGCGCTGCCGGCGGTGTCACCCTTCGCCTTCAGGATGTCCGCATAGGCCAGCATCGACTGGTACTGGTACCCGAGTGAGTCTCCCGCGGAGACGAGGTTCTCGTTCGGGAACTCGAAGAACGTCGCCGTGTACTCGCCGGGCTGCTTCTTCGAAACCGGCTGGTCGGCGGCCGGGTTCGCGTCGTTCCACGTCACCTCGTGGTTCGTGAGGAACGAGCCCATCGTCGAATCGTAGTAGGCGGAGAGGGCCGGATCGTTGATCCAGTCCGCGTTGCCGGTCCACTGGTACTGCTTGTACGCCTTGGTCATCAGGTTGAACGGCGACGGCAGTTCCCGGAAGCCGGTGCCGTCGATGTAGTACATGGCTCCGTGGGAACTGTGCGCCCACAGCGGCCAGCCGTTCTGGCCCGGATCGTCGGCATCGGCCGCGAACGTCTTCATCATGCTGAACGTCTCGGCGTCCAGGCCGAGCGCGTGCGCGCCGTCCGACTGGTGGGCGATGTCCCGGTTGTAGTAGGACTCCCGGTTGGTGTAGGCACCCCAGTAGCCGGGTTCCACCGTCGGGTGCGCGGCGTTCTTGAGGCGCCACCACTCGGGTTCGTGCCCCATCATCGGGTTCCCCGGGTAGAACGTCATGCCCAGGGCCCGGTTCTTGCCCCACGCGAAGCCGTCGTTCAGCGTCGCGTTCGGAGAATCTATGGTCAGGGTGCTGGTGGGCGCCCCCACGTGTCTCTGGATCGTGATCCTGTCGACGCGCGGTACCTCGCCGGCGGACGTGGCCACCAGCTCGATGACGTCACCGGCCTTCAGCGCTACTTTGCTCGACGTACGGGTGTCGATGCTCATCGGGTCGGTGTAGTCACGGCCGTACCGCTGGGACGTGGCCCATGAATCCACGGGGGTGGAGTTCACGGAGATCTTGTACGTCACTCCGTTCGCGGTCTTGCCGTTGTAGCGCGTGATGAGGTCATAGGTTCCGTCAGAGCCGGCGAAGGTCGTTCTGGCGGTGCTCGTCTGTCCTGACGCGCCCCGGGCATAGGTGATGTTCTCGACCGGGTTGTCGTTCCAGGTGTGGTTCACGGTGTCGGTCGCGAAATTGGTCAGCGACATGTTCTCGACTTCGAGCACATAGGGCCCTGCCGTTGCCTCCGCCACCGCGGGCGTGACGGGAAGGGCGATCGCCGTGCCGGCTGTTGCCAGCACGGCGGATAGAACACAGGCGAGACGACGCATGTGTGGGGGATCCTTTCGGGTGGGGGTGTTCCTCGTTCAAGGACGGTCGACCTCGACCGTCCTTCTCTGGCGCTGTGGAACGTGCAGGACCGAGCGGCCCCGGCGACCGGCGGCGGTTTTGACCGTCCGCCTCCGCACGTCGCGGTCACGTCGTCCCGGAAGGCAGCCGACCGGACGGTGCGGACCGGCTCCGGAGCCTGCCGCCGCGCGGGCGGTGCGTGCGACCACGGGCGATCGCGCCCCTGCCGGAGCGAGGCTGGGGTGCCTCGGGCCGGACGGAATCACCTGCGCCGTACGTGCGGTCGCACGCGTGCGTCTACCGCCGCCGTTTCGCGTCGGGCAGGACGCGGCCGGGACGACGGGCGTCCGGCCGGGCGTACGGGGGGGCGCACGTCCTCGCGATGCCGACGCGAGGGGGTTCGGGAGTCGGCAGGGCGTGCGCCGCATCGGGCGGTTGGGGCGGCTGGTGGGGGTAACTCCTCTCCTCGCAGGTCATGTTGGAAGACGTTGAACTGTGTTGCCTGTTGAGAAGTGATGTCAATGGGTGTGTTCAGTTCGATGGCGCCCGCTCCGCTCGCACGCGGGCCGGACGTCTCGGGCCGGGTCACCGCCCCGGCACACCGGGGCCCGATGGAGCCGAACCGCATGGCGCCACATATCAGCAGGTCAGCGGCTCGGCGCCGTCGAGCACGCCTGCCTCGATGGGGCACTTGGGCGGGGTGAACACGCCTTCGGCAGCCCGGGTGATGTCTGAATCAACGGCCATCTTGCATCAGAAAATTGATGCGTCTTCAGAAATCTTTCAGCTCTGTATTGCATGCCATGACAGGCGTGCATAGCATCGGGGGCGTGGCGAGACGGCGGTCTCGGGGCGCGGGGTCCGTCGAGGCGCGGCGACGGCGGCGGCTACCCGCGCGCCTACGGGCACGGTTCGACCCCACAGCACGGCGTGAGGCTCTGGTCCAGCCCCTACGCCGGCCTCGCTCCGCCGAAGAAGTATCCGGCCAACTACGAAACCTTCGCGGGGGCGTTGCACACCCGGTCATGGAGATCCCGTCCCGCCGAAAGGCCGGGCGGGATCTCGGCGTGCCCGCCTCCAGCGCCTTCCGCCTTCCGCCTCCCGCTCCGGTCCACGGAGGCGGAGTGGCGTGGATCACGGCAACCTACGGGACGCGGGCGGCGACTGAGGGGGGCAAGGTCACCGAGCGAAGGGCCTCACCCCCATGGCAACTCCTGGACGCCACCGGCTCACCCGCAAGCGCTTCACCGCCGGCGCGGTCGCCCTGGCCGCACTGGGCGGCGCGGTCGCCTACACCGCGGCCGCCCCGGCCCAGCACGCGAGTGCGGCCGGCGGTTGCGCACCGTACGAGTCGATCCCGATGGGCAAGTACTGGATCAACAACAACACGTGGGGCGCGAAGAGCGGCGCGGGCTGGAGCTGCAGTTGGGACGCCTACACGTCGGGTTCCACGATCGGGTGGGGCACGAGCTACGAGTGGTCGGGCGACCCGAACGCGGTGAAGTCGTACGCGAGCAGTGTTCTCGGGTGGCACTGGGGCTGGAAGGTGCCGCAGAGCGAACTGCCGGTGCGGGTGGCGGACCGGAAACCGGTGCGGACGGCCTGGTCGTACCAGGTGAGGGAGTCCAAGGAGAGCGTGTACAACGTCGCCTACGACCTGTGGCTGCACGACTCCGCCCGTACCGACTGGCAGAGCGAGCCGAAGCACGAGGTGATGGTCTGGCTCGCCAAGGACGGCGGGGCCGGGCCGCTGGGCACCCAGCGCGAGCGGCTGGAGATCGGCGGCGCGGCCTGGGACCTGTACGTCGGTGACATCGGCTGGAACGTCTACTCCTTCGTCCGCGTCGACAACACCGGCTCCGCGAACCTGAATCTGGACGACTTCCTTCACACGCTCGTCCAGCGCGGGCTCGTGGACGGGAACGACTACCTGAGTGGAGTCGAAGCGGGCACGGAGGTCTTCACCGGCAAGGCGCAGCTGGACACCACCGCCTACTCGGTGAACGTGGGCTGACACGCGCCACCGCGCCCCCTCCCCCGCCCCCCTCTCCCTCTCCCTCTCCCTCTCCCTCTCCCTCCAGGCAAGGAACACCTCCGCATGTCTGCTCCCTCGCACCGTCGGCCCCGCATCCGCCGCGCGGCCGTCCTCGCCGCCGCCTCCGTCGCCGCCGCGGTCGCGCTCGGCACCGTCCCCCTGGCGATGAGCGCGCACGCGGCCCCCGATCTCGCGCACGCCGTACTTCCCGCACGCGACGGGTGGGCGGCGGACGGCAAGGGAACCACCGGCGGCTCGGCGGCCGGCGCCTCGCGGGTGTTCACGGTCTCCACCCGCGCCGAGCTGGCCCACGCGCTGAGCGCCGGCTCCGCAACGGCGCCGCGCATCATCCGCGTCCGGGGCTCCATCGACGCGAACACCGACGACGACGGCCGTTCCCTGCGCTGCGAGGACTACGCCGCGGGCACGGGCTACTCCCTCGCCTCCTACCTGAAGGCCTACGACCCGGCCGGCTGGGGGCGCTCCAAGGTGCCTTCCGGCGCCCAGGAGTCGGCCCGGGCCGCTGCGCAGCGGAAGCAGGCGGCGCGGATCGTGTTCAAGGTGCCGTCGAACACCACGATCGTCGGTGTGCCCGGGACCGGCGCCGGACTGACCGGCGGCAGCCTCCAGGCGAAGGACGCCGACAACGCCATCATCCGCAACCTCACATTCACCGACGTGCGCGACTGCTTCCCCCAGTGGGATCCCACGGACGGCTCGGACGGCAACTGGAACTCCGCCTACGACGCGCTCTCGCTGCGGGGAGCCACCCATGTCTGGGCCGACCACAACACGTTCACCGACAGCCCCCGCTTCGACAGCGGCAACCCCCGCCACTTCGGGCGCGAGTACCAGGTCCACGACGGGGCGCTCGACATCACCAACGCTTCCGACCTGGTCACCGTCTCGTACAACCGGTTCGCCGACCACGACAAGACGATGCTCATCGGCAGCTCCGACCAGGACACCAAGCTGCGCGTCACCCTGCACCACAACGTCTTCCAGGGGACCGTCCAGCGCGCCCCGCTGGCCCGCGTCGGACAGATCCACCTGTACAACAACCTCTTCGAGACGGCCGAGCGCCACGGCTACGCCTTCAGCTATTCCATCAGCTCCCGGGCACGGGCCCAGGTGGTGGCCGAGTACAACCACTGGACGCTCCCCGGGGACGGGAAGGTCTCCCGGCTGCTGACCGGCGACGGCACCGGCGCGCTGGCGGGCACCGGGAACCTCGTGAACGGCCGGGGCGCCGATCTGGTCGCCGCGTACAACGCCGAGAACCCGGGCCGGAAGATCCGGCCGACCGTCGACTGGCGGCCCACGCTGTCCGCCGGGCTGGAGACCTCCGCCGCCGGACTGCCCGGTTCGCTCGGCCGCGCGGCGGGCGCCGGCGTACTGACCGCCTCCGGTGGTCTCGCCGGACCTGCCGTCCGCACTCCGTGAGGAAAGGGGTTCCCCGACATGGCTGCTACCGTCGCCGGCACACGGCATGACAAGGGCCGATCGAACGGAGAGCCGGGCATGGCCCCCGTTCAGGAGATCCATGACAACGCCTCCATCGAGTTCCACGCCTTCTTCGAACGGCACCACGCCGAACTCTCCCGCCTGGCCTGCATGCTCATCGGCGAGCCCGACGGCGCCGACGACCTGGCCGCGGACGCCCTCGTCGCGGTGTGGCACCGCTGGGACCGGGTGCGCCGCGCCGACCATCCCCTCGCCTACGCCCGCGGGATCGTCGCCCACATGGCCCGTACGCGCATTCGTGCGGCCGTGCGGGAGCGCAGGCGGGTCGTCCTCTTCTGGTCGAGCCGCCCCGAGGTGGCCGACGCACCGGACGTCGCCGCCACCGTGGACGTCCGAAGAGCCCTGTCCAGACTGCCGTTTCGAAAACGGGCCTGTGTGGTCCTGCGCCACGCGCTGGACCTGTCCGAGAAGGACACGGCGCTCGCCCTCGGCATTTCGGTCGGCACGGTGAAGAGCCAGACTTCCAAGGGCATGGCGGAACTGCAGAAGCTGCTCGGCCCGCGGGTCGGAGAACTCACGGGAGGGAGGAACCGGTGAAGGACGTGGAAGGAAGGCTGCGGGAGGCCGCGGAGGCGCACGAGCCCGACCGGGAGCGGATGCTCGCGCGGGTGCGGCACGGCATGGCCGGCGCCGGTGCCCCTCGTGCCCGTCAGCAGACGCGGGCGGTCTCCTGGAGCCGCATCACCCTCGCCACGCTCGCCGTCGGCGCCACCCTCCTCGCCGGGGTCCTCACCGTCGAATCCGTCCTGAACGACGAGGGGCACGGCACACAGGTGGTGACGGCGCCCGACCGGCCCGGCACCCTGAGCACCGAGAGCGGCCCGCTGTGGTCGGACGGCTCCGTCGACCCGCACAGCAACACCTACTGGGCCCAGAGCAACATCACCCTCCAGAGCGGTGAACCCCTCGCCGCGCTCACCCTCGAGGTCCGCATCGCGCAGACGGGCGGCGTGGCGACGACCGGCACCTGGCAGACCCTGCCGGGCGACGACTTCGAGGTCAGTGTCCGGCAGAACGGAGAGGCGACGGTCTACCGCTGGACCCTCAAGGCCGGCCGAACCCTCCCCGCGGGCCGGCATGTGTTCGCCGGCCAGTACAACCACGCCCAGGGCGGGCGCGACGCGGGGAAGGACACCTACGAGGCGACGGCCACCACGGCCGCGGGCGGTCGGCACGAGGTCGGGGGCGCGTTCTGATCGGCCCACCCGCCCCCGGGGGCGAGACAGCCCAAACGCGGCTGGGGCCCGCACCCAAAGGTGCGGGCCCCAGCATTAGACGCGTCAGCGTCAGCGTCAGCGTCAGGCGGGAACGATGTTCTCGGCCTGCGGGCCCTTCTGGCCCTGCGTGACGTCGAAGTTAACCTTCTGGCCTTCCTGAAGCTCACGGAAACCAGAGGAGGCGATGTTCGAGTAGTGAGCGAAGACGTCAGCGCCGCCGCCCTCCTGCTCGATAAAGCCAAAACCCTTTTCCGCGTTGAACCACTTCACGGTGCCAGATGCCATATCAATCTCCTTTGGGGCAGTGCCCGGATCCACACTATGCGGATCCGGAGTCGCCGCGATGATTGCCCCGACCGGAAATCGGCGGAAATGCAAAGCGCGCTTCCAGCGTCTAATCATACCAACGGAGGGTGCGCTTGAATTCGTGGGAACCAAAGACTGCAACTGAGATCGACAGTAGCACGCCACACCCGCCCCGGCAGGTGGGAACATTCCGCTCTCGTCGTCGCGGAAAAAACCTTCTCCCTGGGGGGCGATAAACCCTCACCTCACGGTCGCAGATTTACCCTCCCCCGCACGCGAAGTATCCGTCGCCGTTCGCCAACAAGACGCTCGACCGCCCCGACGGGTCTCCCCCGGCGGCCTCAAGGCCCGGTGGCACCCGTACGGCCCGGAGGTCGTGGTCCGTCGATCCGTCCCCTTCTGTCACGATTCGCGTACGTTGAGCCGTCGGCGGTCGAGCCCCCTGGGAGTGAGCGAAGATGGCGACGGTACTGGTGACGGGCGGGGCGGGCAACGTCGGCTCGAAGGTGGTCGGGGAGCTTCGGGAGCGCGGGATTCCCGTCCGGGCCTTCGTCCGGGACCCGGATCGCGCGGCTGCCGTGCTCGGCCGCGACATCGAGTGGACGCGGGGCGACTTCGCCGAGCCGGCGTCCGTCCGCGAGGCTCTCGACGGTGTCGAGCGGCTGTTCATGATCTGCCCGAACCACCCCCGGCAGGTCGAGTACGGAACGCGGACGATCGACGCGGCGGCGAACGCCGGGGTCCGGCAGGTGGTCATGCTGTCCACGATCGGCGCCGAGGCCGGCTCCCCGACGGTGTTCTTCGACCAGCACGGCCGGATCGAGGAACACCTGCGCGGCTCGGGATCGCGGCCGTGATCCTGCGTTCCAGCCACATGATGTCGAACATCCTCGGTTCCGCCGCGACCATCCGGCAGGCCGACCGCTTCTTCCTGCCCGCCGGTGACGCGCGGATCGCGATGATCGATCCTCGGGACCTCGCCGCAGCGGCGGCCTCGGTGCTGAGTACGGCGGTGCGGGGAGAGCGGACCCAGGTTCTCACCGGCCCGGAGGCGATCACCTACGAGGAGGTCGCGCGGCAGCTGTCGAGCGCTCTCGGCCGCCCGATCGCGTACGTGGCGGTGCCCGACGAGGCGGCTGTCGCCGGGATGACCGAGGCCGGCATGCCGCCGTGGCTGGCCGAACAGGTGGTGGCCGCCTTCGGGGCACTGCGCGACGGCCTGAACGCGTCCCCCACGGGCTCGGTGCGGGAATTGACCGGCCGGGAACCGCGCGGCTTCGAGGACTTCGCTCGCTGGGCGGCTCCCCTGCTGTCCGGCTCGGCCTGAGGCCCGTCCCGCACTTGCCGGCAGGCCGCCGGCAGGCCGTCGGCCGCCGCGCGCGGGCGAGGGCCAAGTCCTCGGCATCGGGCGGGCTTTGGAGAGGACCGGCCGTGGAGGAAAACAAGATGCGCGTGACCTCCGTCGTTGACAAGCTGCGCCGGTGAACCGTGAAGAAATCTCCAGGATCGCCCACACCGACCACCCGATAAAGTCTCCGCTCGACGACGACTCGGTACGCCGATTGCTCGCGCGCGGACTCCCGCATGGCGAGGAGCGTGTACTCGACCTCGGCTGTGGCAGCGGCGAATGGCTCCTGCGCGCCTTGGTCACCCACCCGCACGTACGCGCCGAGGGCGTGGACGTCTCGGAGGACGCCCTGGCACAGGCCCGCCAGGCGGCGATCGGCCTCGGCGTCCAGGACCGCCTCACCCTGCACCACCAAGAGGCCCAGGCCTTCGTGTCCTCCGAGCCGTTCGACCTGGTGATCAGCGTCGGGGCCGCGCACGCCTTCGGCGGCCTCCTGCCCACCCTCGCGGCGGCCCGCAAGCACCTGACTCCCGACGGCCGCGTACTGATCGGTGAGGGGTTCTGGGACCGCACCCCGTCCGCGGAGGCCATCGAGATGCTCGGGGAACTCACCGACCTCGCGACCACCGTGGACCACGTCGTCGCCGATGGATGGACTCCCGTCGAGGGGCACGTCAGCACGCGCCGTGAGCTGGACGACTACGAATGGGCCTGCTGGGGAGCGCTGGCCTCGTGGGCTCTGGACCACCCCGACGACGCGGACAGCACGCACGCGCTCGAGACGGCCACCCTCCGCCGCTCGGAATGGCTGCACGTCTACCGGGACACCTGGGGCTTCACCTCCCTGGTCCTGCGCCAGACGCCCACCCGCCCCTGAATCAGCCGCCCCGGGTACGGAGCCGCCCCGACGGATCACAGCGCCGCGAGGTGCGTGCGCCTCGGCGCACCTCGGGGCGCATCTCGGGGCGTTTGACGGGGCGTTCGGCGGGGCGGCCGCGGTCCGCGCGGAGGACGTCGAGGTGTCGTGCGGTGGTCAGGGCTGATCGGGTGAATCAGAGACACCTCTGCCGGATCCGGCCGTTGATCAAGGCGCTGACTACCGTGCACTCGTGCAACAGAAAGACTCGTGATGATCAAGAAGATTATGGCCACCGCCGCTGCGACCGCCTCCATCCTCGGAGCGGGCGCCGCAGTCGCCGCCCCGGCCATGGCCATCGGCAACGACAACGGGGTCAACACCGTCAACGGCAACGGGTCCCAGCAGATCTACGGCAACCAGAAGACGACCGGCGACCTGAGCCCGCAGCTCGGCCTCGTCCAGGGCACCCTGAACAAGCCCTGCATCGGCCTGCCCGCCAAGGTCAACGCCCAGTCGCTGATCGCCGCGCTCAACATCGGTGTCCAGGACATCAACGTCCTGTCCAACCCGCAGAACCAGCAGTGCACCGAGAACTCCACCCAGGCCAAGGGCGACGAGCCGCTCTCGCACATCCTGGACAACATCCCGGTCCTGTCCGGCAACGTGTCCGCCAACAGCTGACACCCCCTCTACGAGCCGGGGCCTCCGACGACACCTGCACGAGTGCCCACGAGACCCCGGCTTGCTCCACCCCGATCCACGATGTCTCCCCCCACGCGTGCAGCGGCGCCGCCAGGCCGCCGAGCCGGGCGCAAGCTCCGCGCGAAGCCCCCGTCCGACCGGACGGGGGCTTTGCGCATGGCACGTCGGCGGACGGGCGCCGCCGCTACCAGCGGTACCAGCGGCCGCGGCCGCTGCCGCTGCCGCTCTTGGGACGGGCGACGAATCCGAGCAGCCAGATCACCAGCACCGCGATCGCGACCCACCAGAGGATCTTCACGGCGAATCCGGCGCCGGCCAGCACCAGAACGAGCAGAAGGACGAGAAGCAGGGGAACCATAGATATCAACCTCCGAGCAGTCGAATGCCCCGGCCCTCTCCGCGTATGCGTGCGAAATCTTCTTGTTTCTCATCGGCGGGGGCGGGAAGGAGAATGCGCCGCCCATCCGTCGGAGCCCCCCGTGCACTCAGCCCGCGGTCGGCGTGAACTCCACGAGCAGGGACTTCGGCCCCCGGGTGAAGACACCCTGCTCGGCAGGGTCGTATCCATCGGCCGGCCGGATGTCCGGCATCGCGTCGAGGAGTTGATTGGTGGCGATTTCGACTTCCGCCTTGGCCAGCAGAGCGCCGACGCAGAAGTGCCGTCCGAGCGCGAACGCCAAGTGGTCCGCCGCCGCGGAGAAGGCGGTGGGCGTGGTGAGGTCGTCGCGGAAGATGTCGAACCGGTCCGGGGCCTTGTAACGCCCGGGGTCGCGGTTGGCCGCTCCGATCAAGCAGGTGACGGTGGCTCCCGCGGGGATGGTGCCGCCGCTCGTCCGGACCTCGGTGGCGGACTGTCGCATGATCATGTGGACCGGCGGGCTGTAGCGCAGGGTCTCGGCGACGGCGCGGTCGATCAGTCCGCGGTCCTGCCGGATGGCCTCGAGTTGTTCGGGGTGGGCGAGGAGGTTCGAGAAGAGGCTGGCGATGGCCTTGTCCGTGGTCTCGGCGCCCGCGGTGAGCAGGAGGCTGCAGAACGCCTTGATGTCCTCGTCACTCATGCTCACCCCGTCGACCTCGGCGGTGCAGAGCGCGGACAACAGGTCGTCACCGAGATGGTTCCGCCGGTCCCTGATGATCGGCAGCATGTACGCGGCGAACTCGGTCTGGGCCCGCACGCCGGCCGCGGCCTGCTCGGGATCACCGGACAGGTTCGCGACGAACGCCACGAACGCCCGGTACCAGCCGCCGATGTGCTCCTGGCCTGACCGGTCCAGTCCGAACATGTCCGCGATGACGGAGATGGGGAAGTGGGAGGCGAAGCCGCTCACCAGGTCGACGGAGCCGACGCCCCGGAACGTGTCGATCAGTTCGCGGGAATTGCGCTCGATCAGCGGAACGACCTTGTCCCGGAGCTCGTTGCCGCGGAAGGCCGGAGCCACCAGCGCCCGCCGGGTGGCGTGCTCACGGCCGCTCATCTGCAGGAGGGTCTTCCCGTGCACGGGCTCGGCCTGCCAGGCGTAGTTGTCCGTGGTGAACTGCGACTCCTTGTCCTTGAACACCCGCGCCACGTCCTCGTAGCGCGCGACGAGGTAGCTCTGCGTCGCCTCGTGCCAGGTCAGGGGCGCGCTTTCGCGCAGGGCCCGGTACGTCGGGTACGGGTTGTCGGCGAACTCCCGCGACAGGATGTCCGGGGCGTTGTGGGCGGCGGTCATGGGGTTCCCCCATCAGCTTGGATTCCGTCGCGCCGACTCCGTCGGCGCCCTCGTACCCGGCCCTGCTGCCATCACGGCGTCCCGGTTCCGGCGTGCCGGGTCGTCCTGCCACGTCTTCCGCACCGTCAGCGATCGCGTTCCGGTCGGCGGGTCGGCGCGGCTGAGCCCTGTCCAGGAAACACCACGCCGTCTGCCGCAGCCAGGGCTTCGACGCATACGCGTGCACGGCCTCCGGCCCTGCGTGACGTGAGGCGTTCCACGAGGCACCAGGGGCGATGTCCGGCGGACCACACGGACGACGTGGATGACGCGGACGACAGGGCACGCGGACGACACGGGCCGTCGTCCGTGAACACGTCGCGGGCGGTCACTCGGCAGGTGCGCCCGCCCCGCCGCTCCGCGCATCGGGGCCCTGCTCCAGCAGGGTGGACAGTCCGTCCAGGAGGCGCTCGAGGCCGAACGAGAAGCGGTCCTCCATGGAGGGACCGGTCAGGTCATCGGCGAGTGCCACCAGGCTGGGGAAGGTGTCCGGCGGCAGTCGGCGGAACTGTTCCCCGACCGCCGTGGCGGCCTCCTGCCGGCTGGCGCCCATGGCCTCGGACGCCGAGATGGGCCCCTGTTCCTGGAGCACGAAGCCCTGGACGAACGCGCCCAGCAGATAGCTGATCATGGCCGCGTCGGCGTCGGAGAAGCCGGCCTCCCGCAGGCGGCGGAGCTGGTCCTCCATCAGGCGCAGCAGGTAAGGGCCGGGGGCGAGCCGGCCCGCGACGACCTTGGCGGCGTCGCGCTTGCCGAGCAGGTGCCGGCGGTAGCGCACGCAGTACTCGCGCAGTTGCGTACGCCAGTCGCCCTCCGGGGGCGGCGCCTCGGCGTCGGCCATGAGTTCGTCGGTGAGCAGGTCGAGCAGCTCTTCCTTGTTGCGCACGTGCCAGTAGAGGGAGGCCGCCTTCACCCCCAGCTCGGCGGCGACGTTGCGCATCGACAGGCCCTTGATTCCCTCGCGCTCCAGCACCCGCACGGCCGCCTGAACCAGCGTCTGACGGGTCAGTCCCGGCTGTGCCGGTCCGTCATCAGCGCTGCCCTCTCGCACCATCGGCCACCTCCGCCCTCGGGTCCCGTAGGGAATCCCGCTTGCCATCTAACAGCGTTAGGTGCAGTCTAGCCGCACCGACCACCCGACTAACACTGTTAGGGAGTGCTGATGAAGCCGCCTGCCCACCGCAAGGGGCTCGTACTCGCCACCCTGTGCGCCACGATGTTCATGGCGATGCTCGACAACGTCATCGTCAACAACGCCTTGCCCCGCATCGGGCAGCAACTGCACTCCGGCGTCACCGGACTTCAGTGGGTGGTGGAGGGCTACAGCCTGGTGTACGCGGCGCTGCTGCTCACCGGCGGCACCCTGGGCGACCGGTACGGCCGCAGGCGGATCTTCCTCACCGGCCTGGCCGTCTTCACGGCGGGCTCGGCGGCTGCGGCCCTGTCCGGCTCGACCGGCACGCTGATCGCCGCGCGGATGCTCCAGGGCCTCGGCGCGGCGCTGCTCACGCCGGGCAGTCTGTCCATCCTGCGCCACGTCTTCACGGACGAGAAGGAGCGGGCCAGAGCCGTCGGCCTCTGGTCCGGCGTCTCCGCGCTGGGCCTGGCCGTCGGCCCGGTCCTGGGCGGGCCGATCGTAGAGACCTTCGGCTGGGCCGGAGTCTTCTGGATCAACGTCCCCCTCGGTGTGGCGGGGCTGCTGCTCGCGGCCCGGGTGCTTCCCGAGTTCGCGACCCGTACCAAGCGGCTGGACCTGCCGGGCCAGGCGCTCTCCGCACTGGGATGCGGCGCGCTGGTGTACGCGCTCATCGAAGGGCCCACCCGCGGCTGGACCGACACCCGGGTGCTCGCCCTCGCCGCCGTGGCGGCGCTGGCCCTGCCCGTCTTCGTCGCGGTCGAGGCCCGGGGCACCGACCCCATGCTCGACCTGCGCTTCTTCCGGGACCGGGTGCTCACCGGAGCTGCGGTGACCGGCTTCATGATCAGCTTCGGCATGTTCGGCGCCGCGTTCTTCCTGCCCCTGCTCATGCAGAACGTGATGGGCTGGTCCCCGTCGGACGCGGGCGTGGCGGGCCTGCCCATGACCGCGATGATCGTCGTCGCCGCACCACTGTCGAGCACGCTCACCTCGCGCCACGGCCCCCGCCTCCCGCTGGTCACCGGCCTGGCCCTGTGCGCCACGGCGCTCGGCGCCCTCTCGCTCTACGGCGCGGACGCCCGCTACCCGCAGTACGTCTGGGTGCTGCTCACCATGGGTCTCGGCATGGGGATGACGTTCACTCCCGTGTCCATCACGGTGATGCAGCGCGTCGCCCCCGAGCGGGCCGGCATGGCCTCCGCAACCCTGAACACCTTGCGCGAGCTCGGTGGTGTCATCGGCGTCGCCGCCCTGGGGGCCGTCCTCAGCAGCCGGCTCACCGCCACCCTGACCGAGTCGCTGCACCGGCTCGGCGTGCCCGCCGAATTCGGCGGCCACCTGCCCGGCACGGCCCCGGACGCCACGGGCGGCTTCCCCGTCGCCGCCCCCGTCGCCGACGCCGTGAACGCCGCTTTCATCGACGCCCTGCACCTGGCGCTGCGCTGCGGCAGCGCAGCCCTGGCGGCCGCGGCGCTCCTCGTCGCGCTGCTCCTCCGGCCGCGACGAGGTGTCGTCCCGTCGGCCGCCGTCGCTCAGCCGGCCCCGCAGGCGCAGGCGACGCACCGGTAGGAGGAGGGACTCGCCCGGGTCCCTGGCCCAGGGGCCGCCGGTACGCGCGGGCGCCCCGCGCGGAGTCGTCGCCGGTGGTCCGGCAGCCCGGCCGTCCCGCAGGCGCGGACTGCGGGCCGTCGTCCTCGGGCTCCCCCTCACCTGGCCCGGTGACGTGAACCTGTACCTCGGATGGCGGCGGCGACACGTCGTACGGGTGGCAGTCCCCCGGGGCGCGCCCAAGACTCGTGGCCCAGGCCGAACACGAGGGAAGGGTGGCAGCAGCCCATGCCGCAGGCAGAGGAGGAAGGCGTCGCCGCGCGCCCGATCGGTACGGTGGATCAGCGGCGCGGCAGAACCGCGCACCTGCGGACCACGATCAGGCGCACCCACCTGCTGTCGGCCTTCCTGGTGCTCACGGTGATGATGGTGGCCCTGTGGCTCATGGGCATGCCCTTCTTGCAGGCCCTGACGATCTCGACCGGAGTGAAGATCGCGGTGGCCCTGCTCGAACTCCGCCGGCTGCCCGCCCCTCCCGACAACTGACGCAGGCCCTGCGCCTTCTGCCTCAGAACACCAGGGCCGACCGGCGAGCGACGGCCGCGGATCGGAGCGCCTCGGCAGAGGTGTGATCGCGGAGCGTGTCGGCCCCGCCGCCCCGCCCCCTCGGACTACGGTTGATCGACAGACAGGGCCCGCGTCACCGGAGCGAGCGTTCCCGGACGGTCATCGAGGTGGCCGCCCGTACGCCTTCACTTGCGAGGAGTGAGCGGCGGATGAACCCGACCTCACGGGCGGCCGACTCCGGTGCCCGAAGCCCGACGAGCCCGGGAAGCAGCAGGTCGTGACCGGACAGAACCCATCCGACATCGACCGTGATCCGCGCAAGCCCGAGCTGCGGACCCGGTCCTCCGTCCACGCCGAGAGGCGCTGGCCGATGGCCGCGGCGGTCATCGCTTCCGCCGTGCTCACCCTGCTCCTGCCCGACGACTTGCGGCTCGGGCCCCGATGGGCTCTCCCCCTCGCCGAAGGACTGCTGCTGGTGGCACTGATCGCGGGTGACCCGGGACGGATCAGCCGCCGTTCCACCGTCTTGCGCGCGGTGTCGGTCGCCCTGGTCGTCGTCCTGGCGGTCAGTGCCACCTGGTCGACCGTCCGGCTGATCGACGACCTCATCCACGGCGGGACCGAGACCAACTCGGCCAATGCCCTCCTGTTGGCCGGCGGGAGCGTGTGGACCTCCACCATCCTCGCGTTCTCCCTCCTGTACTTCGAACTGGACAGCGGCGGACCGGCCGCCCGGACCCACCGCATGCCGCACACTCCGGCGCTCGCCTTTCCGCAACAGATCAACCCCGAGCTGAGTTCCCCGGGCTGGTGCCCCCGCTACGTCGACTACCTCTACCTCGGGTTCACCAATTCCACCGCGCTGAGCCCCACCGACGTGATGCCACTCGCCCCCTGGGCCAAGTGCGTCATGACGCTCCAGTCCATCGTCTCGCTCGTCATCCTGGGACTCGTCGTCGCCCGGGCCGTGAACGTCCTGGTCTGAGAGGGCGATATGAGAGCGTATAGGCGTTTTATCGTCACCTGAACGTGTGGCGGCATGGCATCCCGGCCGGTCGGCGGCCCTGGGCATGTTGGGCTGGTCGCTGTGAGCGAGCGCAAGTCCTACAAGACCGACCTGAGCGATGAGCAGTGGGCGTTGGTCGAGCCGGTGATCATCGCGTGGAAGGGTGCGCACCCCTGGGTCAGCGGCGATCAGGGCCGGTACGCGATGCGGGAGATCGTCAACGCACTGCTCTACCAGGGCCGGACCGGTTGTCAGTGGGACCTGCTCCCGCACGACGCCAGGGTCCCGAAGGGGCCCCGCCGGTGGCCGATGACGGATGCTTGTCGCTCGACGTGATGGGTCACCGAGACATCTCGCCATCACTGTCGGGCTCTCCCACGCGGCCGTGGTCCTGACGGCGAAGCAGGCCGGAGAGACGGACCCGTGGCCGGGAGCGCCGCTGGGGCGGCAGCGGTGGTGGGGCAGGGGCCAGGTGATGCTGGAGCCGGGTGTGGCGGAATTGGTAGAACGCTCCGTTTCGGCGCAGTACGCCACGTCGGTTGGCGTCCTCCAGGAAGGCGCTCACGGCCCATGGCAGTCGTCTGGTCAGCGGCAGCCAGCCGCGCGCCAGAATCAGCCAGCGGCCCCAGGCGGTCAGCGTGAGCGCGGCCACGAGCGCGCTCCCGAGCCCGATCAGAATCCCGGATCGCAGCCCCAGGGCGGGGGTCCACGCTACGGTGGTTCCCCACATGTGCCGGGGCAGCAGACCGGCCATAATCCAGCTCCCGAGCAGGATGAGAAGCCCGAACACCACTCCGAGTACCAGCGCCTGGCGGAGCACCGTCGCACGGTTGGTGTTCAGCAGACCGGTGGGACTGGTGGCCTCGTGCGTGTCGATGGGCTCCTCGAACCAGGCCGTGGAGCCGAAGACGAGCGCGGCCCCGACCCCGACCACCAAACCCCAGTACCCCGCGCTCAGGACCCTTGCCAGCAGCCAGAACGGCTCCTGGTAGGCCGCCACGTTCACCACTCCGGCGAGCAGATTGCCGGTGACCGGGGCAATCGGCCCTACCACGAGTCCTGCCATGAACCGGGGCAGGAACCTCGGGCGAGCCCGCCCGGTCTGCCGGCCGCGAAGGCTCAGCCGTACGCGTGACGGCTGGAAGGCCCCGTCGATGAACCTGGCCGCAACCCCGTGCGCGAGTCCGAAGGACAGCCCGGTCATGGACCCGTTGAGCAGCCCGCTCACCAAGACGTCCATGAGCCCGAACCCGCCCAGCCCGTGCACCAGGCAGGACAGGAGTCCGTACACCAGTCCGGTGGCGATCCCGGCCAGCACCATGCGCGACGTCAGGGGCACGGTGGTGCCGAGCTGCCACCAGGCCAGATCGGGCGTGCGCAACGTGTTGAGATGCCGGGCGAGGAAGCTCAGCCAGCGGTGGGCCTCCTCGCCGCTCCACCCTCGGGTGTCCTCCCCGGGAAGATCGCGGGAGTACACGGCCGGGATGAGACGTTCCAGGAGGTGCTCCTCCACCGCCGTCCGGTCGGCGAACCGGCGGACCCCGTCCTGTTCGGCGAGCAGTTCCGCGGGCTCGGCCGCCGAGGTGTCCGCGTAGGCGGTACGGGCGAGCCAGGCCATCAAGGGAGTGGACAGTGCCTGGGCCACCGGCCCGCCGGGGGTGCTTTCCACCTCGGCGAACAGGGGATCCCAGCAGCCGGTCCGGGCGGGGGCCGTGCTCACCCGCAGATAGGTCTGCAGGTCGGCCGGGTCCAGCGGGCACAGCTCGACCACCGCAGCGGCGGTGAGCACCGTACTCCCCACCGTCCGCTGGTACTCGTCAGCCCGGCAGGTCAGCACCAGCGGTTCGCCCCGTCCCATCTGCCGGCTCAGGGCCGCCAGCGCTTGTGACCTCGCCTGCGGGGGCATCTCGTCCAGCCCGTCCAGCACCGGCAGCACCTGTCCGGAGGCGATCAGCTCCTGGCCGAGAGTCGTTCCCGACCCTGACCGGGTGCGCAGCGCCGGGTCGTCCTCGGCCAGCCGACGGGCCATCCAGGAGTGCAGAGTCTCCTGAGCGGGGTCCCAGGATCCCATGGAGAGGAGAACGGGCACCCGCTCCCCCTCCTGGCGCCGGTCGAGCAGATGCAGCACCAGATTCAGGGCGAGGACGGTCTTGCCCGCGCCCGGTGCGCCGAGGATCACGAGCCGCCGTGACGCCACCCGGTGGAACACAGCGACGATGCTGTCGTCCGCCCGGCCGTCCCCGTCCAGCCGTCCGGACAGATCCACCTGTTCGACCTGGTTCTGGGCGCCGTTGATCGCCTCCCAGTGGTCTGCCACCGGCCGTGCGGTGTTCTCCCATCGCAGTGGCATCGGCCATGGCGCCTGCAGCTGGAGGGCCGTCTCCTCCCTGCGCCACTGCTCGGCCACCGCGGTGGCCAGTGTCCCAGCAAGCTCTGCCACCGGCTGTGGCTCGTTCGGCTGTCCGGCCATGGAGCCCAGTGCGGCGAGGGCTGTGGCCGCCATGAAGAGGACGACCGCGAAGGTGGTGTGCTGTTCCATCCAGGCGATGAACGGCGGCGGGTTCTCCTTCATCCACTCGCCGAGGGAGCCGAAGTAGATCGGCAGCCACATTCCCAGCACCGCCGCCGCCATGAGCAGTAACCGTCGGCGTCGCCCGGGGGGAGGGCCTGAGCGGTTCCTACGCACCCGTCCCTCCGACAGCCGCTCCGCCACTGGCCTGGCCGCCGCCCGGCCGCGGGGGTGCGGCGGCCCGAGCCCGTGTCCCTGCCCGTGGTGTTCGTGCCACGGCCCGGATCCTGGCCGGCGTCCCGGGCCGTGGACGTCCCGGGGGCTGAGGATCCTTCCGCGCGTCAGAGCCGTCCGCGTCCCACACAGTCAACCGTGCCCCCATTTTCCGCTTCGGCGGTGGCACCGGCCTGTCGGCTCCCCACCGGACACCTTCATTCTGTCCGACCTCCGGTGCCGGAGGGACGGAACGCCCGGTTCCCCCGCCGGAGGCCGGACGGTGACGGCGGGAACCGGTTCCAGTCGACGACGACCAGGCGGTGGGGCTGCACGAGGCGCTTGAGAAGCACCTGTCGGGCGTCGCCAGCCTCCACGACTCCATACTCAGAGGGCGGTATGAGACCTGATGCCCGATTCTTGGTTTCGTCCGGGGCGGGCGCGGCAGCGCCGGGCGGCTATGGCCGGGGCTGAGTGAACAAGCCCTGCTCGGTCTCGACCAGGATCGCACGGTCGGCCAGCCGCTTGAGCTTCAGGCGGGTGTTGTTGATGGTGTTGGGCGCGACCATCAGGTCCATCGCCTCGCAGACCTGTCGCGCCCGCAGCGGATGGTCGGCCGCGGTGAACACCTCCATGATCTGCCGGCAGGCCGGATGGCCCGGAAGTCTCGGTGCCGGGGGTGCGGGCGGTTGTGGATCGGGCAGCTCCAGCAGTGTCTTGGGAACGAACCCGGTCTGCGCGGGATTGCGCTCCACGACCTCCACCTCAATGTTCACCTTCTGCCCGTGCGCGACAAGCGCGTTCTTGAAGCCCCGGTCGACCAAGGCCTTCTCCACGGCGTCGGTGTCGGCGGCTACCTTGTCCAGCAGCGCGATACCGACGGCGTTCTCGTGCGCCGACGCGGCCACCACGACCACTGCGATCACCAGCCCCAGAACGTCAACGGCCAGGCCGCGCTTGCGGCCCGGTACTTTTTTTGCCGCATCACGTCCCGTCGACTCGGCGGGTACTCCGGCCGCCGCGTGCACGCTCTGGGTATCGAGCACCACCAGGCTCGGATCCGCCTTCCGGCCCATCTTCTCCCGCACCTGCCAGCGCATCAGGTCGTGGATGGTCTGGTCGGTGCCGTCGTCGCGCCAGGTGCAGAAGTAGTACTTCACCGCGCCGGGCGGCGGAAAGTCGTGCGGGAGCAGGTCCCACTGACAACCGGTCCGGCCCTGGTAGAGCAGTGCGTTGACGATCTCCCGCATCGCGTACCGGCCCTGATGGCCGCTGACCGAGGGGTGCGCACCCTTCCACGCGGTGATCACCGGCTCGACCAACGCCCACTGCTCATCGCTCAGGTCGGTCTTGTAGGACTTGCGCTCGCTCACAGCGACCAGCCCAACATGCCCAGGGCCGCCGACCGGCCGGGATGCCATGCCGCCACACGATCAGGTGACGATAAAACGCCTATACGCTCTCATACCGCCCTCTGAGACCGTGTGGTGAGATCTGCTCGCGGACAGCAGCTGCCGCCCGTGAGCAGATCTCAGACACAGTCTCAGTGGAGGCAGAGGCAGAACGGGTGGCCTGCCGGGTCCGCGTAGACCCGCCAGTTGGCTCCCGGGCGGATCTGGTCCGTGCGCTCCAGTACGGTCGCGCCGAGGGCGAGCACCCGCTTCTCTTCCGCTTCGAGGTCGTCCACGTCGAAGTCCAGGTGCATTTGCTGGGGCTGACGCTGGCCGGGCCACTCGGGCGGCCGGTAGCCTTCCACCCGCTGGCAGGCCAGCGGTGTTCCCTCGAAGCCGCGCACGTCGATCCAGCTGAGATCCTCCGGGTCCGCGACCACGTGGCCGCCCAGGAGTTCCGCGTAGAACTCGGCGAGCCGTACCGGGTCGGCACAGTCCAGCGCGACCGACTGCAGTTTTAGCGTCACGTGCGACACCTCTCATCCCTCAGCCACTTCTGCCCCTCCCCCACGGGAGGGGTTGTACCCGCCGCCGCAGGCGGTACGCGCGGCGGTACCCCCGGCGGCGGCCGGACCGCGGCCGGACCGCGGCCGTGCCCGACAGGACGCCGCAGCGCCCGCATCGATGTGCATGGGCCCCGGGTGTCCGGATGCTACGTTCGGCAGGTGGTCCGAAATCAGCCCGTTCAGCACGGTGCGCAGATTGCTGGATACCAGGTCGAGCGTGAGATCGGCCGCGGGGGAATGAGCACCGTCTACCTCGCGACGGATCTACGGCTGGGCCGTGACGTGGCCCTGAAGGTCCTCGCCCCCCAGTTGACGAGCGATGATGCCATGCGTCGACGCTTCCTCCACGAGTCGCGCGCGGCCGCTGCGATCGATCACCCGCACATCGTGCCGATCTTTGGAGCCGGAGAGGCCGACGGGCTCCTCTACATCGCCATGCGTCATGTTCCCGGGCCGGACTGGGGGGCCCTCATGGACGGGGAGGGTCTGCTGCCGGTGACGGATACGCTGCGCATCGCCGCGCAGGTGGCGTCGGCGCTCGACGCCGCGCACGCGCACCGTCTGGTGCACGGGGACGTGAAGCCCGGCAACATCCTGTTGGCCGGGAACGTCGGCGACGATTCCCACTACGCGTACCTCAGTGACTTCGGGATGTCGAAACCGATGCTGCACGAGCCGTCCTTCACCTCGGTGGGTGCGTTCGTGGGCACTCTGGACTACGTGTCCCCCGAGCAGGTCTCCGGCCGCCCGGTGGACGGCCGGGGAGATCTCTACAGCCTCGCCTGCATGGTCTACCACGCCCTCGCGGGTGGGCCCGTGTTCCGGAGGGACGATGACATGGCACTGCTGTGGGCGCACCAATACGATGCGCCGCCGGCCCTCTCGCAATGGCGTCCGGACCTCGAGCCGGCCGTCGACCGGGTGATGGCGAAGGCGCTGGCCAAGGCCCTTGAGGACCGTCACGGTTCGTGCCGGGAGTTCGTGGCGGAGCTGTTCGCCGCCACGGACGGTCGGGCGAGCTGAAGGGATGCCCCCCAGACGCTGGTGGCCACACCGGTGGCGGCATACGAGCGGTCGGTACGCGCCGGACCTCTGGCCCGTGTGGATCGTGGTCTGTCTGGCCGTGGTCGTGGTGTGCGCGGCCGGCGCCGTGGCGTACTGGCTCGTCCGCCGGCTGACGGAACCCACGCAGACCCTGGCCGTTCCCGACGGCATCAGGCTCAGCATCGCCATCCTGACGGTCTTCGGTGCGGTGCTCGCCGGGGTGTACGCCTACCGCAAGCAGCGCATCGCCGAAGGGGACGCCCACCGCGCGGACGCGACCCAGTTCGCCGAGCGCTACAGCACGGCGGCCGGTCAGCTCGGCCATGAGGGCTCGGCCGTGCGTCTCGCCGGCGTGTACGCGATGGCCCGGCTGGCCGACGACTGGGTGGAGCAACGCCAGGTCTGCGTGGACGTCCTGTGCGCCTATCTGCGCATGCCCTACGAAGCGCACCCGGAGTCCGACGGGTACAAGAGGGGCGAGCGGGAGGTACGGCAGACGGTCATCAAGGTCATCCGCGATCACCTGCAGGAGTCGCAGGGAGACGACGCCTCCTGGTCGACCTGCGCTCTCGATCTCACCCGCGCGGTCTTCGACGGGGGCGACTTCTCCGGCTGCCGGTTTCGCGGCAGCGTCTCCTTCGCCGGCGCCGACTTCGTCGGAGACCTGGTCAGCTTCGACGAAGCCGCGTTCCAGGGCGGATCGGTCAGCTTCCGGGGCGCACGATTCGGAGCCGGCGCGGTCACGTTCAACGACGCACGGTTCCAGGGCGGATCGGTCGGCTTCGACGAGGCGCGGTTCAGCGGCAGCGCGCTCTCCTTCCGCGGCGCGCTGCTCGGTCCCTGCGCCCTCACGTTTCACCGCGCGCACGTCAGCGGCGGGACGCTCACCATGGACGACGCACGGCTCTGTGGCGCGACGGTCGGCTTCGACTCCGCGCAGTTCGAGAACGCCACCGTCACCTTCAGCCGGGCGAGGCTGGAGGACGGTTCGCTCGCCTTCCGCCGCGCGCGGTTCACCGGAGGCACGCTGAGTTTCGACCACGCGCACGTCTCGGGCGCTGCCGTCGCCCTCGACGACGCGGAGTGCGCGGACGCTACGGTGACCTTCTACGCGGCCCGGTTCGACGGGGGGAGCGTCACCTTCGACTACGGACAGTTCACCGACAGCACGGTCACCTTCCACCACGGGCGATTCGACGCGGGCACCGTCTCGCTCGACCACGCCCGGTTCAGCGGCGGCACGGTCTCCTTCGTCCGCGCCCAGGTGAACGGGGGCCGGGTCGCCTTCGCCGACGCGCAGTTCGGCGACGCCGACGTCCGATGGGGCCGCCTGCGGCCGCCCGGGGGCGGCGGGACGGGCTGAACTCCGGCCGGACTCTCACGAGCGAGTGCTGTCGTCGCGGCGACGACCTGTCCGAGGCGTGCCACACCCGGCTCCGGACCGTCACGCGGTGGCACGGCCTCCTGGGGCGAGATCCTCGAGGAACTGTTCCTGGCCGTCCAGGAATCCGTCCGCGAAGAGCGAGCGGGGCGAGAGGAGCGCCGCGAGCGTGATCCTGAGGTCCGACTGCTCGATGGACTGCTTGACCATCGAATGGGCCGCGTCCGGGTAGTTCTTGGCCGTCAACGCGCCGCCCGGGTCCAGCACTTCGCGGTAGACGCGCTCCGTGTCCGCGGTGTCCACGTTCATGTCGTGGCCCGCGAGGGCCAGAAGAACCGGTGTGCCGCGCAGGGCGAGGAGGTCTCGCGTGGCGTCCGATGTGTGGTTCGTGGAGATGAAGCGCCAGCGGGCGGCGGTCATGCCGTCCGCGTCGCCGCCCATGGCCGTGACGTACTCCTCGAAGGCCGCCCGTCGTTCCAGCAGCTGACGGGTCGTGTCGCTCTTGGTGATCGCCGCCTGAGTGCGGGCCTCGGACGCGCCGTCGGCGCGCAGCTCGGCGAGAAGGTTGTAGCGGCCCTGCCGGAGCCAGTTGACCGCGGGCGAGACGGCGATGACGAAGCTCACGGGCGTCCTGGCGGCGACCTTCGGCAGGACCCAGCCCGCCTGGCTGACGCCCCAGAGCCCGATCCGGTCGCCGTCGATGTCGTTGCGGGCGCGCGCCCAGGCGATGGCGGCGGCCGCCTCGTCGGCCCGGTCGTCCATGGACTGGCCGAGCCAGTCGCCCGGTGCTCCCGCGACGCCGGGCTTGTCCCAGGAGAGGGAGGCGTACCCGGCCTTGGCGTTCGCTTCCCACATGGGTTTGTAGCCGTCGTCATGGGTGGCGTCGACGGGGCCGTCGCCGTGGACGTGGACGACCAGGCCGTGGCGCGTGCGGCCGTCGCGGGGGGTGGCCAGTACTCCGTTGAGGGTGTGGCCCCCGTGACGGATCGAGACCCGCTGCTCGTCCATGTCGTAGGAGTTCTGCCACAGCACCACACCGCCGAGAGCCGCGGTGACGGCCAGGACGGTGACGAGCGACCAGACGACGGTGCGCAGTCCGCGACGCCGTTCGGGTGGGGTCTTCGGGCCCATGGGAGCTGACCGCCTCGGTTCGGATGTCGGTTCGGACATCGGTTCGGTTGCCGGCTCGGATGCCGGTCCTGAGGTACACATGACCCTACCTATCATTGCAGACACGATCGTCATGGGAATGATAGTTTTCGACGGAGCTTGCGGCGAGAGGGAGGAAACGGGATGACAGGGGACGCGACGAGGGACACCGCGGCCGGGCCGGTGACGGTCCGGCGGGGCGTTCCGGCCGGCGCAGAGCGACGGGCGGCCGAGCTGTACTGGGACGCCTTCGGCCGGAAGCTCGGCCCCGCGCTGAACCCGCCGGACAAGGCGGTGCCCTTCATCGCCGCCCACCTGAACGCCGATCGCGCGGTGTGCGCGCTCCTCGACGGGCAGCTCGTCGGCCTCGCCGGCTACCAGCTCGGAGGCCGCGCCCTCACCGGAGGATCGGCCTCCGCCGTGCTGCGCGCGTACGGGCACCTGCGAGGCCTGCGCAGACTCCTGATCCTGGCCCTGTTCGAGCGCCACCCGGCCCCCGGACAGCTCGTCATGGACGGCATCGCCGTGGACCCGGCCCTGCGCGGCCGCGGCGTCGGGAGCCTGCTCCTCGAGGAAGTGGCCGCGGTCGCGGCGGAGCAGCGCTGCCGGGAGATCAGACTGGACGTGATCGACACCAATCCACGGGCCAGGGCCCTGTACGAGCGGCGCGGCTTCACGGCCGTGCGCACCGAGCACACGCCCTACCTGCGCGGGCTGCTGGGGTTCGGAGCGGTGACCACCCTGCATCGCGCCGTCGCGACGCGTGGGGCGGGAGAACGGTGAACGCCGGGACGGACCACGTCGAGGTACCCACCCGCATGCTCGTCCACGCGCTGATCCGCGAGGACGGCACCGTCGGCGCGGACGAGCTGTACGCCGTCGCCAACACCTTGGGCATGAGCGACCAGCAGGTGCGGCTGTGCGTCAAACGCCTCGTGGCCGAGGGGCGGTTCACGCACGAGGGCCGGGGCCGCAAGGCGGAGCTGCGCGCCACCGCGGACACCACGCGGGCCCTCGCGCCCAACGCGGACTTCGTCCGGCACGCCTTCCAGCAGGACGCCGGACTCGCACCCTGGGACGGCGTCTGGCACGTGGCCGCCTTCGCGGTGCCCGAATCGGCGCGCACGGCCCGGGACGCCCTGAGGGAGACGCTCGTCCACCTCGGAGGCGCCCCGCTCCAGGGCGGACTGTACGTCTGCGCCAACGCGTGGGAACCGTACGTCGAGGAAGCCGCCCACCGCCTCGGCGCCCAGGACGCGCTCACCCTCCTCACCACGACGGATCTGCGCAAGGGCGATGCCCGGGAGCCTGCCGAACTCGCCCGCCGCCTGTGGCGCCTGGAGGAGATCTCCGATCGCTACCACCGCCTCAGCCGCATCGCCCGGCCCCGCCTCGCCCGGCTCACCGGCCCCGCGGAACTCTCCCCGTCCGCGGTCCTCACCCTCGCGGTCGAACTGGCCGCCGAACTCACCCGCGCCATGGAGCCCGACCCGCTCCTGCCGCCCCAACTCCTGCCCCGGCCCTGGCCCGGTACCCAGGCGCGGGACCTCGTCGCCCGGTGCTGGGCGGCCCTGCGCGAACGGACGGGCGACGAAGCCCACCCCACCCTCTTCCGCCTCTACGCCGAGATCACCCGGGAGGCGGCCGAGCGGTCCGCGCACTGAAGCCGGAACGGCGGCCGGATCCGGACCGGCCGCTCCCCCTCCACCTGTGGGCGCACGCGGCTCCCCCTGCCGGGGGAGCACCGGGGCCGAGGACCCGACCGCGGGCGGACGTACGGGGGTTGGTCCGGACCCTAGCGTTCTCGGTACCGATCTCTCCGAGGAGGCCGCCCCGTGGTCCGCACACCCGGCACCGGTACGTCCACCGCCGCATCGGCACGACCGGCGTGGGCCGTGCCCGCCGCCTACACGTGGGTGGCGGGGTTCGCGCTGATGCACGCCCTCGCGATCGTCTCCAACGGCGGGTTCGGCGCCGGCGTCGACCCGGGCACGGGCGACAGCGGCCTCGACTGCGTACTCCCGAACGCGGTCGTCATCGCGATCTGCTGCGTCGCCGTGGGCGTGCTCCACCGCACGACGGGTCCGCCGCGCCCGTTCATCCCTCGTTCACCCCGACCGATAAGCCGGTTTGGCGGAGATCCGGCCTCGGAAGTCGGCAACGTTTCCGTTGCGGTGATCAGCAATATGGCCGAAACACTTCCCGCATGATGCGACATGTGAAATTTTACATGTCACACATCAATCGCCCGTGTCCCCAGCACGCGGCCACAGCGGCCCCGGAGGCCCCCACAGATGCATCCCTTCCGGATATCGAAGGCCAATGCGCGCAGACTTCCTGCACTCGGCGCTGCCGTCTTCATCGCCCTCGGTCTGCTCACTCCACAGAGTCAGGCGGCCTCCGTCGGCGCCACCACCCCGGCCGGTGCGAAGGGAACCGCGGCCTCGGCGCCGCGGTCGATCCCGGTTCCCAAGTCACCCGACGCGATGAGCAACGGCTCCCGCTTCCGGATCTCCTCGCAGGACAGTGCCGAGGAGATCGCCCCGGCACCCGCGCCGGTACTGGCTCCGGCCTCCGCACCGGACGTCAAGGCGGGCAAGCAGTCCTCGGCCGCCGCCGGGGACGAGTGCGGTGACCTCTCCGGCGTGATCAACGCCACGGGCAGCGCGTTGGTCCAGCAGCTCAAGGCGCTCCCCCGGATCAACTGTACGTACCCGCTGTTCAGCCTCACCGGGGAGAACGCCCAAAAGGCCTTCCGTGAGCCCCAGATGGTGACCGTCGCCAACGCCCTGCGCGACGCCTCCGCCACCTACACGGGCAACAACAGCGCCGCCGTCGGGCAGCTGGTGCTGTTCCTGCGCGCCGGCTACTACGTGCAGGAGAACCAGGCGAGCGTCGGTGACTACGGCACGGCGCTGGACACCGCGGCACGCGGCGCGCTCGACGCCTTCTTCGCCTCCCCGCGCAGCAAGGACGTCACCGACGCCAACGGCGAGATCCTCAACGAGGTCGTCACCCTGATCGACAGCACCCACGAGGCCGGCCGGTACGCCGGAGTCGTGAAGTGGATGCTCGGCAGCTACGACGGTACCTGGCCCGGCCAGATGAACCTCGCCATGCAGCACGTCGAGTGGGTCGTCGAGAACGGCTTCAAGGCCAAGAACGACGACCGCGGCTGGCGGGCCGCCCTCAAGGCCGACCCCGCCATCCTCACCACCTGGGCCGGCTTCATCACGCGCAACGGCGCGCAGCTGAACCGCCTGGACGTCGTCAGCAACGTCGGCCGCTTCCTCGGCTACGCCCTGGACATCCCGGAGCTCAAGGACCGCGTGCGGCCGCTGCTGAAGGACCTGATCAACCGCTACCCGAACGTCGGCCCCACCGCGCCCATCACCATGAACCTGGGCTGGTACACGCGGCAGTACGACAAGGGCAACTGCGCGGCCTACGGCATCTGCGACCTGGGCGAGCGCGTGCTCCCGGCGATCCTGCCGATCCAGCACGCCTGCACCCCGGGCCTGAAGATCCGCGCCCAGGACATGTCCCCCGGCCAGCTGGAGAGCACCTGCACCAGCCTGGTCAACCAGGACGCCTACTTCCACCGGATCATCGGCGACAAGGGCGCGATCCCCGGTGACCTGAACACCAACCTCGAGGTCGTGGTCTTCGACGACTACACCAACTACTCGCTGTACGCCTGGGCCATCTACAACATCGACGTGGACAACGGCGGCATGTACGAGGAGGGCAACCCGGCCGTCGTCGGCAACCAGGCCCGCTTCATCGCCCACGAGGCCCACTGGCTGCGTCCGGACTTCCAGATCTGGAACCTCAACCACGAGTACACCCACTACCTCGACGGCCGCTACAACATGGCCGGCGACTTCGAGGCCGGCATCGTCACGCCGACCATCTGGTGGGTCGAGGGCATCGCCGAGAACATCTCGTTCGGCTACCGCAACCAGCGCAACGCCGACGCGATCGCCGAGGCCGGCAAGAACGCGTACAAGCTCAGCGACCTGTTCGACACCGTCTACGGCCAGGACGAGGACCCGGACGTCAACTCGAACCGGGTCTACCGCTGGGGCTTCCTCGCGGTCCGCTACATGCTCCAGGCGCACCCCGCCGACGTGCAGACCGTGCTCGGCAAGTACCGCACCGGTGACTGGAACGGTGCCCGCACCTTCCTGAAGCAGACCATCGGCACCAGCTACGACGCGGGCTTCGCCACCTGGCTGACGACCACCTGCGCCACCAGCGACTGCGGTCCGCTGCCGGACGCGGTCACGGCCCCGGCCGTCCCGCAGTGCACCCTCAGCGACCCCCGTCAGTTCGACAAGAACTGCCTCCGGGACAACCTCTCGGCCGCCACCGGCAACTACAGCTACCACTTCATGTACCTGCCGGCCGGCCTCAAGCAGCTGACCATCACCAGCAGCGGCGGCACCGGCAACGCCGACCTGTACTACGGCGGCGGCAATTGGGCCACCACCGGCAGCTACGTGGCGAAGTCCACGAACGCGGGCAACGGCGAGACCCTGACGATCGACAACCCGCCGTCCGGCTGGGTCTACTTCAGCCTCGCCGCCGCGCAGGACTTCAGCGGTGTGAGCGTCTCCACGCAGTCCAAGTGACCCGGTTCGCCGGGCCCCGGCCGCCCCGTGGGGCCGCCCGGGGCCCGGCGGACGCGGATCCGCCGGGCAGGGATCCGCTCGGCAAGGAGCGCCCCGCCCCTCCGTACGAGCGAGCAGGCTCGGACGCGGGGGCGGGGCGCGGTCGCGTACGGGCCGGGGTCAGCGGCTCGCGCACCGGCGTCGGCGGAGCAGGGCGGTCGCGCCCGCGAGGGCGATCGCCGCGCCGGAACCGCCGGCGAGGAGCACGGTGGGAGACACGGCGTCGTCCTGCGTGCTCGTGAGGCCGTAGCCGCTGGAGAAGCCCTGGGCGTCGTACGGGGAACCGGGCAGTTTGTCGGAGTAGCGGGCCTTGACCAGCTTCTGGTAGTCGCTGAGCGAAACCGACGCCTTGCCGCCCAGCCCTTGCCGGGCCTGGTCGTTGAGCGGCTCGACGGTGAGGAGCTTGAGCCGGTACCAGCCGCGGATCTGCGGCTCGGTGAAGACCACGGTGCCCACGGTGGCCTTGCCGGCGTACGTGGCGTCGCTGTCGCCCTCGCGCACGGCCGCCAGGTGCCAGCCGCCGCCCTGGGTGGGCGCCAGCATGACGGTCACGTTGCGGCCGTTGACGGTGGTGGTCAGCGAGGAGACCAGCTGGGTCAGTGCGACCGCCTCGGTGGGCAGCGGGCGGGCGGTGCCCGCCACGAAGCCGGGGGTGATCTCGTTCCGTGCCACCGGGTCCCCGATCGTGAAGACCGGGAGGCCCTGGCACGGCTCGGCCGTCTCGGGGATCGTCTGCACCTGCCCGTCGGCGCCTCCGGCGGGCACCGGAGTACGCAGGAAGCGGCAGACGGTGTCGCGCACGTCGGCGGACTTCACCGCGTCGAGGGCCGCCCGGTAGTCGGGGATGTCGGCCGGCAGCGGGTCCTTGGCCGGGGAGGCGTGGGCCGGCCCGACGACGGACAGCAGTGCGGACGCCCCCAGTGCGATGACGAAGGACAGCCGGGAGAAGCGAGGGGTCGCCCGCTCGCAGGACGGTTCGGTACCGCTGGTGTCGCTGGTGTCGCGCATGTCGCCTGCCTTAGCGGGAGATGCCGATGCGGGAATGGGTCCACTTGGACGAGCTGTTGCTCACGTAGTCGCTGTAGTTCCACCACGTGTACGTGGTGGTGTCCGGCCACGGGTCGGCCACGGCGATCGTGCTCTTCGCCGTGTCGAAGCCGTAGACCACGTTCATGTGACCGCCGCCGGACGTCCACCCGATGCGGGCACCGATCGGCCGGGCCGCCTTGACGTCGGTGTACACCTGGTTGAACGTGGCCGCGCTGCTCAGGCCCGAGCCGGAGTGGGCCATACCCAGGCTGGTCCAGCCCCGGGCCATGTCGTCGAGCGTGGCGGGCTGGTTGTTGCAGCCGTAGGCGGGCTGGGCCCGGTTGCAGAAGTCGGTCTGGGTGGAGCCGAGGCCCTGGAACTTGGCGATGGTCAGCCCGGAGGCGACCCAGCACCACTGGGACTTCTCCTGCTTCAGCATGGTGATGGTGTCCTGGCCCGCTTCCGCGTGGGCCGTGCCACCCGCGGCCGCGAGCGACCCCAAGGCGGCCAGCGCGATGGCCGACGCCGTGGTTCCGTACCTGAACCTGCCCATTTTCCTGCCTTCCCCTGGTGGGTACAACGAGATGAACGGGGCAATCTGGCAGGAATATGACAGCGCATCATGACCCCGTCACATAGGGGTACGGCAGGAATTACCCCCAACTGATGATTCGTCGGGTAATCGCGCGTTCCGGGTACGGAAGGGTCCGCCGGGAGCGCCCCGACGACACCACGCCCCCGACACCTAGTGACCGGCCGCCGTCGCGGAGGTGAGGGCGCCGAGTTGTGAGCGGGCGCGGGTGACGGCCTCGCTGAAGCCGTTGCGTACGGCGTCGTCCAGGGCGCGGCGGATCGCGGCCTCGGCCGCGGGCCGGTCCCCGAGGGCGACCAGGGCTTCCGCGCGGCCGAGGCGCAGCAGGGTCTGGCGGGCGGCGATCAGGCCGGTCGGGGCGTCGCCGCCCCGCAAGGACAGTGCGTACGCCGTGCACCGCTCCGCGGCCGCGGCGTCGCCGCGCTCGAGGAGCTGTCGGGTGCGGTGGTGGAGCGCCAGGAGCTCGGTGAAGATGTCCTGCGCCTCGCGGGCCAGTTCCACGGCGCGGCTGACGTGGCCGAGGGACGCGTCGGTGACCCCGCCCCGGTCCAGCGCGACGGCCAGGTTGACCAGGGCGGTGGCCTCGCTCGACGGGTCCTTCGCGCGGGCGGCGAGGGCGGGCGCGATCTCCAGTTCGACGAGTGCCTCGGACAGTCGTCCCTCGCGGGTCAGCACCCAGCCGAGGAGCGCCCGTACCCGGGACTCGGCATCGGGGTCATCGAGCCGCCTCGACGCTTCCAGCGCGTGGCGGAGCATCGGGGCCCAGCCGTCGTGGATGTGCCACACGACGTGCGGCCACTGCAGGACGGCCAGCCGCCAGGCCCGGTCCTCGTGGCCGGCGGCCACCGCCGCGGCCACCGCCGCGGCCAGGTTGTCCTGTTCGGCCGCGTACCACTCGAAGGCGGCGTCCCGGTCGGCGAACTCCCTTACCGCGTAGGGGGCGCGGAAATCCGCGGGCAGCACGCAGCAGGGTTTGTCGTCGGGCTCGGCGGCCGCGGACGCCGCCAGCGCGGTGACGGTGTAGGAGTCGAGCAGCCGCAGCAGCGCGCCCTCGTCTGCGTGCAGCCCGCGCGCGTAGAGGCGGACCAGGTCGTGCAGGGAGTAGCGGCCGGGTGCGTACTCGGTGATCAGGTGCGCGCCCGCGAGCCGGTCGAGGGCCTCGGCGGCCACGGCGGGGCCGCTGTCGAGGAGCGCGGAGGCGGCGTGCCGGTCCAGGTCGGTCCCGGGCACCGCGCCGAGCTGGGAGAAGAGCCGCAGCGCCTCGCACGGCAGCCCCTGCACCGTGAGCCGCAGCGCGGCGGCGACGCCCGCGTCCTCGCAGTCGTCCAGCGAGAGCAGGGCCAGCCGGCGCTGCTCGTTGGCCAGTTCCGAGGCCAGGTCGGCGAGCCGCCAGCGCGGCCGGGCCGCCAGCTGGGCGGCCGTGATGCGCAGCGCCAGCGGCAGTCCGTCGCACAGCCGGGCGAGTTGGGCGGCGGCGGCCGGTTCGGCCGCGACCCGGTCGGCGCCGACGGCCGCGGCGAGCAGTTCGGTGGCCGGCGCCGGGCCGAGTACGTCGACCTGCACCGGCCGGGCCAGCTCCTCGACGATCAGCCCGCCGAGGCGCAGGCGCGAGGTGACGAGAACGCCCGAACCCGGCCCGGCGGGCAGCAGCGAGCGGACCTGGTCCGCCTTGCGGGCGTTGTCGAGGACGACGAGGAGTTCCCGTTCCTCGGTGAGCGTGCGGTACAGGGCGAAGGCGGCCGCCGCGGACTCGGGCATCCGGCGCGCGGGCACCCCGAGCGCCAGCAGGAACTCCCTGACGATCTCGACCGGTTCGACCGGAGCGCCGCCGAAGCCGCGCAGGTCGGCGAAGAGCGTGCCGTCCGGGTAGCGGGCCTGGCCCGCGTACGCCCATTGGAGCGCGAGGGCGGTCTTGCCGACCCCGGCGGGGCCTATGACGAGCGCGATGGCCCCGTCCCGGACGATCCGGCCGATCTCCGTCAGCTCCGCGTCCCGGCCCAGGAAGCCGCGGACGCCGCGCGGCAGCAGCCGCGGGACGGGGCCCTCGGACGCGGACGGAGCGTGCCGCACGGAGACGGCGCGGGGGCCGTCCGCCGGGTGGTCCTGGTCGGCCCGGTCCGCCCGGTCGGCCGTCGCCGCGGGGGCCGGGGCGAGGACGGGGGTGGGGGCCGGGGGCGTGCGGATCAGGGCTGCCGCGCCGGCCCGGTCGGCGCGGGCGAGCGTGACCCTGGGTGTCGACGGGTGGCCCACGGGTTCCCCGCGCAGGATCGCCTCGTAGGCGCCGCGCAGTCCCGGGCCCGGGTCGACGCCGAGCTCCTCGGCGAGCAGGCCCCGGGTGCGGTGGTACCAGTCGAGGGCGTCGGACTGACGGCCCGCCTGGTACAGCGCGAGCATCAGCGAGGCCGCCAGGGACTCGCGCAAGGGGTGGGCCACCGCCTCGGCCCGCAGGACGGCGGCCGCTCCGGCGCGGTCGCCGAGCCGCCCGTAGGCCTCCGCCAGGTCCTCGACCGCGACCAGCCGGATCTCCTCCAGGGCGTGGGCGGCGGCGGTCAGCGCGGCGCTCGGGACCGTGCCGGTCAGCGCGGGGCCGCGCCACAGGGCGAGGGCCTCGCGCAGCATGGCGACCGCCTCGGCGGGCCGTTCCCGGTGTTTGCCCAGCCGGGCCAGTTCCTCGAAGCGGTGCGCGTCGAGCAGGTGCTTCGGCATCTCGAACACGTACGACGGCCCCTGGGTGACCAAGTTCACGCCGAACTCGCCGGCGCCGGTGAGCAGCGCCCGCAGCCGGGAGACGTGGCCCTGGATGACCGTACGGGCATGGGCGGGCGGCTCCTCGTCCCAGAGGGCGTCGATCAACTGGTCCATGGGGACGGCCGAGTTGGCCCGGAGGAGCAGCAGGGCGAGCACGCTGCGCCGCTTGGCGGGCCCCAGCGGCAGTTCGCTCTCCCCGGTGGTCGCGCACACCCCACCGAGCAATCGGAACTCCATCGGGGTCCCCCCTCGTCTCGCGCCGTCCCGCCCCGACGGCCGGCGCGGGGCCGGTCCGGAGGCGCGGCCGGGCTGGTCAGGCCCGGAATTTCGCACTACAGAACGGCAATCCTACGAGTCCTGGACGGTGCCCCCGGCACCCCGTCCCGCCCGACGCCGGCGGACCCCCTTGAACCGGTCGGACAGACCCGCCCGTTACTCCGGGTACTCGTCGCCGTCGGCGCGACGGCGCTGATCGGAGGACGCTGTGGTGGCCTGGGGCGAGGAGAGCGGAGGGGTGGACGGGGTCGCTGCGAGCTCCCGGCTGCGCCGGCTGGACGGGGAGGACGATCCGGGGTGGGGGCTCGCGCCCGGGTACGGCCCGGTGGCGCGGGTGACGGCGACGGCCCCCGCCGTCCCCTCACCGGTCTCGGCGCTCTCGGCGCTTTCGGCGCTCTCCCGGGCCGCGCCGGTCTCGGCGGTCTCGGCGGTCTCGGCGATCCCTCAAGCCGCACCGATGCCAGCGAGCTCTCAGGCCGCATCGGTCGCGACAGCCTCCGAGGCCGCTCCGGTCTTGACGGCCACGGTTACCACGACCGGCACGACCGCCACGGCCGCCACGGCCGGCACACCGGGCGCCGTCCTGCCCGTTCTCGGCGCCGCCGCCGGGGCCGAGCTGTCCTCCGAGCGGCTGGTCCGCCGCCAGCGCGGGAGCCTGCGGAGGCTCAGCGGCCTGCTGGGGCCGCGGGACGACGAGGACCGACTGCGGACCGTGCGCACCACACCGCTCCGTCGCTGCCACCGGATCGCCGTGATCGGCCTCACGCCCGGCGCCGGCAAGACGACCACCGCCGCCGTGCTGGGGTCCCTGTTCGCCGCGGAACGCGCCGACCGCGTCATCGCGGTGGACGCCGACCTCGAGTCCGGCACCCTGGGCCGCCGGGTCGAGCGGGAGACCACGGCGACCGTACGCGGTCTGGTCACCGAACTGGCGCGGCTGGAGACGTACGCCGACATCCGCGGGTTCACCTCCCGGATGCCGGGCGGGCTGGAGGTGCTGGCCGACGGCGGGGCCGAACGGGCGGCCGACGGGCGGTCCTTCGACGACCAGGAGTACCGCCGGGTCATGGAGCTGCTGGGCGGCCAGTACCCGCTCGTCCTCACCGACAGCGGCCCCGTCCTGGCGAACAGCCCGCTTCCCGCGGTGGTCGCGCTCGCCCACCAGCTGGTCCTCGTCGCCACGCCCAGCGTGGAGGGCGCCGGCGGAGCGAGTACGGCGCTCACCTGGCTGGAGGCGCACGGCTTCCAGGAGCTGGCGCGCCGCAGCATCGTCGTGGTCTCCGGCGTCCGGGGTACCGGGCGCATGCTGCGCGTGGACGAGGTGGTCGCCCACTTCCGGACCCGCTGCCGCGGCGTGGTGGCCGTCCCGTACGACGCCCACCTCGCGGCCGGAGGCACGTTGGACCCCGACGCGCTGCGCCGCAGGACGCGGGCGGCCCATCTCGAGCTGGCCGCGCTGATCGCCGAGGACTTCACCCGGCCGGACGCGCCGGCGCCGTCCGGGGGGTGAGTCAGACGGTGGCGGCGGTCAGGCCCCCGGCCACTCCCCCCGGGGGGGGGGGGGCGGGGGGCCCGGGGCGGCGGGGGCGCGCGCGGGGGGGCCCCCCCCCCCCGGCCCCGCCCCCCCGGCGCGCGGCGCCGCCCCCGACGGGGCGGCG
>NZ_JBSGWY010000014.1:110360-154605 GCF_053609145.1 Streptomyces sp. NPDC054961
GGGGCGCGTTCGGGGGGGTGTTTTTGTGGGGGGCGCGTCCCCGCCCCCGGGCCCCCCCCGCTCGCTGGCGGCCCGTTGCCCCCCGCCCGGTACGGCGCTCCTCGGGCCGGACCCCGTCCCGGCGCTCGAACCACGCGGTCAGCCGGGCCCGCGCCTGACGGTCCCGGTCGCCGGCGGCCCCGGCCTCCGTCTCGGCGAAGGAGACCTCGCGCAGGAGCACCCGGGCGGGCAGGGCGGTGTCCTCGTCGCCGGGGAGTACGGCGAGCACCGAGTAGCGGGTCCCCGGGGCGAAGACCACCTCCGGTTCGGCGGCGTCCGGGGCGAAGGCCGCCGTACGGCGCCCGGTGGCCGACCAGATCCCGAACTCCACGGGAACCCCGAGGTCCACGTCGTGCGCCAGGACCCCGGCGACCGGGGCCGGCTCCGCCACGAGGCTGCCGGGGCGGTAGGCGTCGAGCTCGGTCCCCTGCGCCGACGCGCCGACCAGGACGGCCCCGTGATGGCTCGGCAGCCTCCGCAGCCCCGATCCGAGGCACCGCAGATACGGGCCGAGCGGCCCCTGCCCCCCGGCCCGGGCCTCGGCCACCAGCTCCGCGCGGCCGGCGGGTCCGCCACTGTCGGCCTGGTGCAGGAGTACGGCCACCAGGTCCGGCTTGAGGTCCTCGCGCTGCGCGGACCGCAGGCCGGGGAGTTTGGCCGCCACCAACTCGGCCTTGCTCGCGACGAGGTGGTACCGCTGCCCGAGCAGCGCCCTCAGGCCCTCCCGGTCCGGGGCGGAGGCCGCGGCGACCGCTGCCGCTGCCGCTGCCGCTGGGGGCGCGGGGTGCGGTGTGGGCACGGGTGCCGCTGCCGGTACGGGCGCGCTCGCCGAAGCGGGGGCAGGCGCCGGAGCGGCCTCGGCGAGGGGCGCGGACGCCGGTCCCCCCACCGGACCCGAAGCCGCTCCGGGCCCGGCCGCCGCAACCGGTGCGGGTCCCGCTGCGGGTGCGGCACCCGGGGCCGGTTCCTGGACCGGGGCCGGGGCCGGGGACGGTTCGGGAGCCGAGGACGGTTCGGGAGCGGAGTCCGGCGGCAGGGCCGGAGCGACGGCCGGGACGGGCGTCACGCTCGGGACGGGCACGGGCACGGGCGCGGGCGCGGCTGCGGCCGCCGCCGTGCGGGCCGGCGTGCCCGTAGGACCCCCGGAGCCGGGGGGTACCTGCCCGGATGACGGCGGGCTCGCGGGGCCGGGAAGCACAGGAGCAACCGGCCCCGGAGGCCGTGCATCCGGGCCGGGGGTCACCGGATCGGCAGGACGGGGATCCAGGGGATCGTCAGGGCCCGGAGGCACCGGGGCAGCCGGACCGGAAGGCTCGGGCCCCGGGGAACCGGAAGACACGGACCCGACGGAAGCGGAAGGACCGGGACCGACGCGACCCAAGGCCACAGCTCCACCCGCACCAGAAGGCACAGCCATCACCGGGCCGAAAACCACAGACCCGCCCGCACCGGACGGATCAGGCCGCACGGAACAGGAAGGACCGGGTTCGACGGAAGCGGAAGACCCGGGGCCGACAGGACCGGACGCCGCGGGACCGACGGGGCCAGACGGCGCGGGACCGACGGGGCCAGACGGCGCGGGACCGACGGGACCGGACGCCGCGGGACCGACGGGGCCAGACGGCGCGGGACCGACGGGACCGGACGCCGCGGGACCGACGGGGCCGGAAGGCGCGGGGCCGACGGGGCCGGAAGGCGCGGGGCCCACGGGGGCGGACCGACCCGGCCCTGGAGGGGCGAGGGTCTCGGCGCTGTCCGGGGCGTGCCCGCCTGTGGCCTGCGGCTCCGGCCCGAGCCATTCCACCGGGTGGCGGCGGCACAGGAAACGTCCCACGGCCTCCGCGTCGCCGTCGCCCGTGCCGGCCAGGACCAGACCGTAGGGGCCGCCGCCCAGCGGGGACGGCAGGGCGGCCAGGACCGGCTCGAGGTGGTCCCAGACCTCGGTGCCGAGTGGCCGGCCGCGTTCGCCGATGATGAGGAGGGGACGTTCGTACGCGGCCGGGCGCATGCGGGGTTCGACGCCCTGCGGTTCCGCTTCGGGCCGCAGCCAGAGCCCGGCGGGGACGGCCTCCAGCACCCAGCCGTCCCACGCGGCGAACAGCGCGGGCCCCGCCGTGCGCAGCGGGTGGACCGTGTGCCACCCGGAGGCCACGACGCGGCCGTGCGACGGCGAGGCGGTGAGTTCGGCGAGGACGGGCTCCCAGGTGGGGCGGCCCTCCGCGTCCAGGAAGGCGGTGGTGCTGTGCTCCGCGCCCCGGACGGGCAGGCCGACGGCGGCCCGTACGTCCTGGCCGAAGTGGCCGGCCAGCGCGGCGGCCATGTCGGCCAGCGCGGCGGGACCGGCCCAGGGAGCGCAGAGCAGCAGCCCCGCGGGGGCCAGGCCGAGCGCGACGACCCGGCGCAACAGTTCGGCCGCGGGCAGATGCGGATCCTGCGGGGAGCCGACGCCGAGGATGAGCGTCCCGGGGTCGGCGGCGGCCAGCGCTCCCGCCCCGTCCGGGCGTCCGGGGGCGGACAGCCAGAACCCCTGGCTGATCGGCTCGGCCCGCGGATCCGCAGGCACCGGCCGCTCCCCGCCCCCCTCGCCCGACTCCTGCCAGTCCCCCGCACGCGCCGGCGCCCCCGCATGCCCCGGCTCCGCCGCGTCCCCCGCCGAGCGCGCCTCGCCCGGGTCCGTCGCATCCCCCGCGTCCGCCGAGTCCGCCGACGAGCGCGCCTGGCCCGCGTTCCCCGGCTCCCCCGCCCCGCGTGCCCCGCGCGGCTCGCCCACCTCTCCTTCCGCACCCGCCTCGCCGGGCTCCCCCGCGTTCACCCGCGCCTCCGCGTCCGACGGCCACGTCGGCCCGAGGTCCCGGTCCGGTCCCTCCGCGGGCTCGACCAGCCACCACGAGCCGGGAGTCGTGTCCCCCGGCGCCGTTACCCGCAGCCTGCCGTCGGCCTCGACCGAGACCAGCCCGTCGGGTGCGATGACGGGCAGACCGGCGGCGCGGGCGACCGCGTCGGCGGGCCGGCGGCCGTCCGGTCCGGGCGCCGCCAGGCCCGAGGCGGCGAGGACCAGGGCCGAGGCCCCGCGCTCGCGTGCCAGACCGGCCAGCCGCGCCAGCGAGGCGCGCAGCACCGGAGCGGCGTCGGCCGCGGCGGCGAGGACGAGCAGGGCGTCGGGGTCCGGCCGCAGGCCGGCCAGGGCCGATGCCAACGGGGCGTCGTCCGCCCCCGCGGGCGCGATGACGAAGTGCGCCCCGAGGGCACGCAGTTGGGAGCCGCTCCGGCCGGACGGCGTCACGGTGACGGGTGGGGGCGTGCCTGTGTTCATCGATGCTGTCCGTTCTGCCGGTCCGTCCCCACGCACGTCGCCCTCACTCACCCTCACTCGCCACCGCCACCGCCACCGCCACCGCCACCGCCACCACCGACATCACCGTCGTGACCGCCGTCGCCGCCGTCGCCGCCGTCACCCTCCCCCTCGCCGCCGCGCTGGCCCGCGTACAAGCCCGTCTGGACCTGGACCGTACGGCGCCGCGTGATGTGCAGGCCCCGCCCGACCGGGAGCACCTTGGGTTTGACGTTGCCGAAGAGGATGCCTTCGGAGGGCGGGCAGGACAGCAGCAGCGCCGGGGTGTTGACCTCTTGGAGCTTGCGCAGGAGCGGGTCGACCAGCCCGCGTCCGGCGTTGTTGGCCGAGCGGGCGACGATGAGGTGCAGGCCGATCTCGGCGCCCTGGGCGAGGTGTTCGAGCAGCGGGGTGAAGGGATGGGTTCCCGAGCTGCCGATGAGTTCGTAGTCGTCGACGACGACGAACAGTTCGGGCCCCTGCCACCAGTCCCGCAGGCGCAGTCGGCTCGGCGTGATGTCCGCCGACGGCACCCGGTTGACCATCGCCTTCGCGGCTCCGTCGACCATCTGCCGCAACGCGTCCGCCGCGACGGCGTAGCCGAGCCGATGGGATTCGGGGACGGTCTCGTAGAGTTCGCGCCGGAAGTCGACCAGCATGATGCGGGCCTGGGCCGGGGTGTAGGCGCTCATGATCTGCGTGGTGATCAGCTTCAGGAGGTTGGTCTTGCCGGACTCGCTGTCGCCGACCACGATCAGGTGCGGATCCTGCTCGAAGTCGTGCCAGAGCGGCTGGATCTGCTGGTCCTCCAGGCCGAGCGGGATCTGCAACGTACCGCGCGGGGCCGGGAGTTCGGCGGCGTCGAGGAGCAGGGGCAGCATCCGGACAGCGGGGGCGCGCGGGCCCGTCCAGTGGTCGGCGACCACGTCGGCGAGGTCGGCCACCCCTTCGCTGAGGTCGCCGGCGGTGCCGCGGCCGTCCATCCGGGGCAGGGCGGTGAGGAAGTGCATCTCGTCGCCGGTCAGGCCCCGGCCGGGGATCTGCGGGACCTTGGCGGCGGCGCGCATGTTGACGACCGAGTCGATCGGGTCGCCGAGGCGCAGTTCGAGCCGGGTCTGGAGCTGGTCGCGCAGGCCGCTGGTGACCTCGCCCCAGCGGGTGGTGCCGATGATCAGGTGGACGCCGTAATTGAGGCCCCGCTGGGAGATCAGTGTGAACTGCTGGACCAGGTCCGGGAACTCCTGGCGCAGCGTGTTCCAGCCGTCCACCACGAGGAAGACGTCGCCGTACGGGTCGTCGGCGAACTCGCCGGCGGCCTTGCGGCGGCGGAAGGAGGCGACCGAGTCGACGGCCTCCTCCGCGAAGTACTTCTCGCGGCGCGTGATCACGCCGTTGATCTCGGCGACGGTCCGGTTCACCCGCTCGGGGTCGTGCCGGCCGGCCACACCGCCCACGTGCGGCAGTTCACGCAGGGAGGTGAGTGCGCCGCCGCCGAAGTCCAGGCAGTAGAACTGCACTTCGGCCGGGGTGTGGGTGAGGGCCAGGCCGGCCATGACGGTCCGGATCAGGGTGGACTTGCCGCTCTGCGGGGCGCCCGCGATGCCCATGTGGCCGCCCGCGCCGGACAGGTCGACCGTGAGCAGGTCACGCATCTGCTGGAAGGGCCGGTCGACGACGCCGACCGGGATCTTCAGGGTGCCGCGTACGGAATCGCCCTCGACGGTGAGGCCGAACCGCGGGTCGGGGGCGAGCGGCGGCAGCAGTTCGTCGAGCGTGGGCGGCACGTCCAGCGGCGGCAGCCACACCTGGTAGGCGGGCGGTCCGGCGTCGTACAGCCGCTGGGTGGCGATGTCGAGCAGCGCCCGGGTCTCCTCGGCCTCCTCCTGCGGGGTCTCCTCGACTTCGGGGAGCGGCGGCGGGGCGATGTACTCGGTGCTGTGCTCGACCACCTGGCCGGTGAGGGCCGCCAGCCGGCCGGGGCTCCGCTTCGGCTTGTAGGTGCCGGAGACGTACGCCGCCTTGAAGCGGCTCAGGGTGGAGATGTCGCTGCGCAGGAAGCCGTTGCCGGGCTGGGAGGGCAGCTGGTAGGCGTCGGGCACGCCCAGGACGCCGCGGCTCTCCATCGCGGAGAAGGTGCGCAGGCCGATGCGGTACGAGAGGTGTGATTCGAGGGCGTGTACGCGGCCCTCGTCCAGGCGCTGCGAGGCGAGCAGCAGGTGGACGCCGAGTGAGCGGCCGAGTCGGCCGATCATCACGAACAGGTCCATGAAGTCACGGTGCGCGGAGAGGAGTTCGGAGAACTCGTCGACGACGACGAAGAGGGTGGGCATCGGGTCGAGCGGGGTGCCCGACGCGCGCGCCGTCTCGTACTCCAGGAGGGAGGAGTAGTTGCCGGCCGCGCGCAGCAGTTCCTGCCGGCGCATCATCTCGCCGTGCAGGGCGTCGCGCATGCGGTCCACGAGCGCGGCCTCGTCGGCGAGGTTCGTGATGACGGCCGAGGTGTGCGGAAGCTTGTCGAGGCCGAGGAAGGTGGCGCCGCCCTTGAAGTCGACGAGGACGAAGTTGAGGATCTCCGAGGAGTGCGTGAGGGCCAGCGCGAGGACGAGGGTCCGCAGGAGTTCGGACTTTCCGGAGCCGGTGGCGCCGATGAGCATCCCGTGCGGTCCCATGCCGCCCTGGGCGGACTCCTTGATGTCGAGGGCCACGGGGGCGCCGTCGGCGCCGACGCCGAGCGGGACCCGCAGCCTGTTCGACTGGTTGCGCTGGGACCACTGCTGCTGGACGTCGAAGGTGTGCAGGTCGTGGATGCCGAGGAGCGAGGTCAGGTCGAAGTCCGCGGCCAGCGGTTCCCCGGCGTCGACGGAGTCGCCGAGCCGGTAGGGGGCCAGCAGCGTCGCGAGGCGGCGGGCCGCGGCGGGCGCCATGGCGTCGGGGCGGCCGAGGACGGTCACGTCGTCCTTGCGGTTGCGGTCCGAGCCGACCATCTCCAGGGTGCTGTCGGTGATCCGCAGCCGCAGTGTGACCCGGGTGTGCTTCCACTCCAGCACCCCGGCCAGGTCGATGAGGGTGGCGTTGCGGTATCCGGCGAGGGCGGCGCGGTGCGGGCCGGCCAGCTGGGCTCCGTCGAGCACGATCACGGTGTACGGCTCGTCGCGGCTGGGGGTCGCGTCGGGTTCGTAGGGCGGCCGGGCGGCGAACTCGTCGCCGAGCAGCTGCTCGACCTCGCCGATGGTGGCGGCGACCAGCCGTACGGGGCCCGCGCCGTCGGTTTCGAGGGGGTGCAGGGCGTGGGGCAGCCACTTGGTCCAGTCCCAGTGCGCGCGCCGGTCGGGGGAGGTGACGACCGCGATGCGCAGTTCGTCGGGGGCATGCAGGGTGGCGAGCTGGGCGAGGACGGAGCGGACCAGGGCGCGGGTGCGCTCCTCGCCGTCGGGTTGCTCGCAGCGGAGCATGACGTGGGCGAAGCCGCGCAGGTGGATGGCGATGGGCTGGCCGTCGACGGTTCCGTACGCGTGGATGAAGCGGCGCAGGGCGTGGGCGGCGAGCGGTTCGAGGTCCTCGACCGGTTTGGTGGCGAGCGGGGCGAGGCGTACGGCGAGGCGCTGGGCGCCGGTCGCGATGCGCACGTCGCTGAAGTCGGGGTGCGAGGCCCGGCGTTCCCAGAGCCGGGAGGTCCGTACGAGGGAGGGCAGTTCCTCCGGGCCCGGGTTGCGCCAGGCCAGGGCCTCCTGCTGCTTGCCGATGTCCTTGCGGACCTGGCGGCGCATCTGGCCGAGGTAGCGCAGGTAGTCGCGCCGCTCTCCGATCAGCTGCACCTTGCGGTCGCTGTTGCCGCGGATGATCTGGGTGACGAGCATGCCGACGGCGGAGAGCACCATGGTGCCCATCGCGATGTAGGTCATGATGCCGCCGTTGGGGCGGAGGAAGATGAAGACCATGGAGAGCGAGCTGAGCGCCATCGGCACCATGGTGATCATGTTGGAGGCGCTGCTCTGCTTCTCCGGCAGTACGGGGGGCTCCTGCAGCTGGAGCTCGCCCTCCGGCATTTCGGGTCCGGGACGCCGGGCCGGTCGGCTGACTAGCACCACGCTCAACGGGAGGCTCCTCACTTCCGGGCGGCCGGGCGGTCCGTCCCTCCGGGGAACGTGCGGGGCGCGGGCCGTGGTTCAGGAGGTCCCGGCGGTCCGGGGGCGGGTCGTTGAACCGGGGCCCGGGGCGGCGACGTTGCAGTGGGCGACGGCGCGGGAGCCCGTCCGGACGACAGGGGGGCGGTGGATCCGGTGAGTGATGACGAGGCCGAGACCGAGACCGAGACCGAGACCGAGGCGGTCCGGAGCATGCTGCGCGGCTGGCTGGCGGTGACGGTGCCGGCGGACCCCGCGGCGGGGGCGGACCCTGTGGCCGGGGCGGACCCCGCCGCCGGGGCGGACCCCGCCGCCGGAAGGGATCCCGGGGCAGGGACGCACCCCGCGGCCGGGACGGATCCGGTGCCGCGCACCGGCCTGGACGTACCGGAGGCCGAGGCGGCGGCCGTGGTCGAGGCCGTACGCGCCGTACTCGGCCTCGGCGCCACGCCGGGCGGCGGCCTCCTGCCCGAGCCCCCGGCCCCGTGCGCGTCCCCGTCGGCACGCGCCGGCCCCCGCGCGCTGTCCGCCCTGTCCACCGGCCGTTTCGCCGAGCTGCGGCTGCTGGCGTGGGCCCTGGTGGTCGAAGAGCATCCGTCGGCCGCGCGGTGGACCGCCGAGGAGAGGCTGGACGCGGAGTCCTGGTGCGCGCTGCTCCTGGAGCGGTGCGGCGAGGACGGGACGCGGCGGATGGTGGCCGCCCTGCGCGGGGAGAGCTGACCCGGTCCGCCGGCCGGTGAACCCGTCGCCCCGTCCCGGCCGTTCTCGCCCATGACGGCATTCCGGTACGCGGACGTGCCGGTGAGGAAGGACGGGCAGCGGTGAGCGGTGGCGCGGTGGCGGGACTCTGCCGATTGAGGTTTCGCGGGCCGCTGAAGGTGGTCGAGCTGTCCGTGCCCTCCGACGTGCCCTTGGGTGACCTGCTGCCGACCGTCGTCGGGTTCTCCGGCAAGGACGGCGAGGATCTGGCCGAGGAGGCCGTCGAGGCGGGTGGCTGGGTCCTGCAGCGCCTGGGCGCGGAGCCGCTCGACGAGGAGCTGTCCGCCGAGGCGCTCGGGCTCAAGGACGGTGAGGAGCTCCAGCTGCGCCACCGCCGGGACACGATGCCGCTCGTCCACTTCGACGACCTGGTGGACGGCATCGCGACCGGGCTGCGCGAGCGCGGCGATTCCTGGCGGCCGGTGATGACCCACCACCTGGCGCTCGCGGTGGCCCTCCTCGCGCTGGCCGGAGGCATCGTCCTGCTGGCCCTGCCCGGCCCGGACCAGCAGCGGATCACGGCCGCGGCCGTGACCGGCGTACTCCTGCTGCTCTGCGCGGGCAGCGCCTCGCGGGCGGTGGGTGACGCCGGGGCGGGAACCGCGCTGGGAGCCGCGGCCGTGCCCTACCTGGCGCTCGCCGGAGCGCTGCTGCCCGGCGGCGGCGGCGATCCCACGGCGGCGCGGGTCCTGGCCGGGAGCTCCGCGGCGGCGGGCGGCGCCGTACTGGCCCTCGCGGCGGTGGCCTGCGCGGCCCCGCTGTTCCTCGGGCTGGCGCTGACGGCGGCGCTCGGCATGGCCGCCGGGGCCGTCGCCCTGGCCGGGCTGCCGCTCGGGCACACCGCCTCCCTGGTCGCGGTGCTGGTCGTCGTGGTCGGCGCCTTCGCCCCCAGCCTCTCGTTCCGGATGTCGGGGCTGCGGCTGCCCGCGCTCCCCCGCAACGCCGAGGAGCTCCAGGAGAACATCGAGCCGTTCCCGGCCGCCGACGTGCTGGCCCGCAGTGCGGTGGCCGACGGCTATCTGACGGCCTTCCACGTGGTGGTCGGCGCCGCCTGCGCCGGCTGCCTCACCCTGATCGCGGGCCAGGACGGCTGGGCCCCGGCGGCCCTGACGGCCGCCCTCTCGGCGCTCCTGGCCCTGCACGCCCGTACGGTCGGGAGCGTGCCGCAGCGCTTGTCGCTGCTGCTGCCCGCCATCTACGGCCTGGCCCTGCTGACCGGCGGTTTCGCGGCCGGTCTGGCTCCCGGTGAACGGCCGATGCTGCTCACGGCGCTGGTGGCGGTGGCCGGTGTGGCCGCCGTCGTGTCGTGGACGGTGCCGGGGCGCCGGCTGCTGCCGTACTGGGGGCGGATCGCCGATCTCCTGCACAGCCTCGCGGCGCTGAGCCTGCTGCCGCTGGCACTGACCGTCGCCGGGGTCTTCCAGCTGGTCCGCGCGGTCGGCGGCTGACCGCCCGGCGCACCCCGCCGACCGCGCGCCGCACGCCGTGGACGCGCACCCCGCGCCGTACCCCGTCCGCCGCACGACGCCCGCTGTTCGACACACAAAGCTTTCTTGAGGAGGAGTGGGGATGCAGTCCAGGCGCGACCAGGTCCAGGCCCACCTGTTCGTGGTGGGCCGGCTCGGCGCAGGAATGCTGCGGGCCGAGCCCGACGCACCGGACACGCCGACCGGCCGTACCAACCGTGGCGTCAGGACGGGCCTGTACATCGGGATCGCCATCGCGGTGGTCGTCGGCCTGTACGGGGTGATCTCGCCCGGCGGCGCGACCGGCTGGCGCAAGCCCGGAACCCTGGTCGTGGTGAAGAAGACCGGGGCCCGGTACCTGTTCCTCGGCGGGGAGCTGCACCCGGTGCTCAACCAGTCGAGCGCACGGCTGCTGGCCGGGGAGAAGATGGTGGTCACCGAGGTCGCCGAGAAATCGCTGAAGGGGGCCCCGCGCGGCGGCCCGGTCGGCATCGTGGGCGCCCCGGACGGACTGCCGGCGGCCGGCGAACTGTCGGCGGACGGCTGGCTCGCCTGCGCCCTGCGCCCGCCCGCCGCCGACGCGGGCGCGCCCCAGATCTCGCTCGCCGTCGCGATGGCCGGCCAGGGAGCCGCGCTGACGGACCAGCAGGGCGTACTGGTCGCCACCCCCGACGGAGAGCGGCACCTGCTGTGGCAGGGGCAGCGGCTGCGGCTGGACACCGCCAACAGGGCCCCGGCCGCGCTCGGTTACGGCGCCGCCACGCCGTTCCCGGTCTCCGGAGCCTTCCTCAACACCCTGCCGGCCGGGCCCGACCTGGCGGCGGCGGACGTCCCCGGGCGCGGTGGTCCCGGGCCGGTCCTCTCCGGGCATCCGACGACCGTCGGGCAGCTGTTCACCGGTCCGGGCGGCGAGACCTACGTACTGGCGCAGGACGGTTTGCGGGCCCTGACCCGGACCGGCTTCGAGCTGCTGCGGGGGGATCCGCGCACCCAGCGCGAGGCCTACGCGGACGCTCCGGCGACCGCCACCCTGGTGGGCGCCGCCGACCTCGCCGCCCACTCGGCGGCGGCCCCGGCCGGGAGCCCGGGCGGCGCCCTGCCGGCCGAGCCTCCCCTGCTGCTGACCCCGTCACCGGGCCAGAGCGTCTGCGCCGGGCTGCGCCCGGGGGCCGCCGGCCCGGCCACGCTGGTGGCCCTGGCGGACACCGCGGCCGTGGCGGGCCGGCCTCCGGCGGCGCAGCCCGGGGTGAACCCGACCTGCGCGGACGCCGACCGGATCATGGTCAGGCCCGGCGGCGGAGCTCTCGTACGGGCCCTGTCCGGGGGCGGTACGGGCAGCACCTTCTACCTGGTGACGGACAGCGGGGTGAAGTACCCGCTGGCGTCCGCGGAGGCAGCGAAGCGGCTGGGCTACGGCGCCACTCCCACCGTGGGTGTCCCCGCCGGCCTGCTGAAACTGCTGCCGACCGGCCCGAGCCTGGACCCGGACGCACTGGCGGCGGGCGGTGTGGTGACCACCGCCGAGGCTCCGCCCTGCTCGGCGCGGAACGGCGGATGAACCCTTCGGCGGGGCCCGCCCGTTCTGTCTGGCAGAGGCACACGGCGTACCTCGCCGCCGCTCCGGTATCGACCTAGGAGAGCACGTGACAGCCAGTCCCGAAGAGCAGTTGGTCACTTCGGACCAGGTCATCCTCAACACCATCTCGCACCTGGACGGCTACCTGGTGCAGATGATGAACGCGCGTTCCCAGGTGGACGAGGTGATGGGACGGATCGGCTGGAACTACCAGGCCGAGTCGTCCAAGGCGTTCCTCCGCAAGGTCGAGGAGTGGATCATCGGCTACGACACGATCATGCAGAAGTACCAGACGCTCATCGACTCCACCCAGGGTGCGCAGAAGTTCCTCACCCAGGCGGAGGAGGAGGCGCACGCCTCGGGCGGCAACTGGGGCGGGCCGATCTTCGACGTGCTGAACGGCTGACCCTCCGCCGCTCCCACTCCCGCGCCGCTCGCCGCGCCCGAGCCCGAGCCCGAGCCCGCGCACCCTCTCACCGGATCACAGGGAAAGGCCCGCTTCCGTGTCAGACATCGAGATCAACCACAATGCGCTCGTCGAGGCCAACGAGGACATGAAGGCCGCGGCCAAGCAGATGCACACCAACCTGGCGGCGCTCGTCACCGACCTCTCCACGGTGAAGGACAACTTCAAGGGTGCCGCCGCAGCAGCGTTCCAGGACTTCGTCACGACCGTGCAGCAGTTGGACACCGCGATGTCGACGGAGTTCGACAGCGGCGCCGACAAGCTCGCGGACATGCACATGACCATCAGGAACGCCGACAAGCGCAGCGCCGCGCTGTTCCCCGGCGGACGCACCTGATCCGGCGGGCAACCAGCCGTACCGGCGGACGCCCGCCCCCACAGACCGGCAGGGCCGGAGGTCCCCTCGCCTCCTGCCCTGCCGCCAACGGACCCGGCCCCGCTCCCCCAGCAGGCCGGGTCCGTGCTTTCTCCCCGTACGCCTGAACCCCCGCCCGCGGCCGGCCCGTTCCTCCGGGTGGTGGGCGTACGACGGGACCCCGCGCACCGCGGCCGACACCCCGACGAAGGAGCAGCATGGCGAAGGAACCGAAGAAGGACGGCGACGAGGGGTCGGGCGACGGCGCCGACCTGAAAATCACCGACGAGTACCTCCTGGACTTCGCCGAGAAGAAGATCGCTCCCTTCCAGGCGTCCCTGGAACACAATCCGCATCTCCTCGCGCTCGCGAACTTCTGGCAGGTGGGGTCTCTGGTGGGGAACCGCGGGAAGCTGCTGCCGGGCAACACCGTGCGGCTGCCGAGCGCCGGGTTCCTGCAGACCAACTTCCAGACCTACGCCAAGCAGCTCGTCAGCGCCTTCGCCGTCATCTCCGCGGCCGCCCACGGCTCGTACGTCACGCTGCACGACATCCGGCTGATGATGGACAACGCGGACGACGACGCGCTGACCGCGGCCGAGATGTGGGAGGTCCTCACCCAGGTGCAGGCGAACTCGAAGCCCCCCACGGCCCCCAAACCGCCGGAATCCTGAGCCGACAAGAAAGGCGCCCCCGAGATGCCCACCTGGGACGAAGTCGCCCCGATCTTCCTTCCCAAGACCGACTCCGTGAAGACCCGCAACGACGTGGCGGGACCGGGCTCGCCCACGTGGCTCAGCGGTCACCAGAACTACTACGTCTCCAACGCCGCCACCGCGGACGTCAAGGCCCTGGCCGCCCACAAGAACCAGCTCTACGACATCTACACCCTTCTCAGACCTGTGAACGCCAACCTCGGCTGGGGGATGCTGGTCGGGGGGCGGATGAACTGGTCCATGTTCAACGACACCACCGCGAACTACAACACGTACCGCACCGGGGTCTGGGCCATGCTGGACGATCTGGTCAACAAGGCGGACAAGAACGAGACCGTCAACCACAACACGTTCGCGGAGGCCTCCACCGCCCTGCTGGGAGTCTGCGACCTGCTGAGCGTGACACTCGGCAAGGACGCCGGGATCATGCGGTGGATCGACGAGCTCGGGGACACCGGGGACAACTGGCGGGGCAGCGCGGCGGGTGAGTTCAAGAAGTACCTCTCCACCATCGCCCTGGCACTCACCCACATCCAGACCGACCTCCAGCATCCCGACAACTTCTACGCCCAGCTGTCCGGCACCGGGGGCATGCTGAAGCAGGCGTCGCGCGAGATGCTCGGGGCGCAGCTCGCATGGTTCGGCACCCGGCAGAGCGGTGCGACCGAGGTGCTGCAGGACGCACTCGACGCCCAGCTGACGGGCAACATCACGATGAGCTCCACCAAGGTCATGGTCAACGGGCTCAACGTCGACGACGGTGAGTTCTGGGACAACGTCCAACAGGCCGCCAAGAAGGCGTGGCTGGATGGTCTGAGTGCCAAGAAGCTCCAGGTTCCCTTCAAGGGGGTCACGGGCACGTACTCGCTGGACTCCCTGGCCGACGCCGTCTACGCGCTCCTCGACAACGAGTACAACCGTCTCGGCAGCGCCTTCGGACGCGGGGTCATCCAGCCCAACCTCGGCCTGCCCCAGGGAGGCGCCGGAGGCGGCCCCGTGCCCGAGCCCGGTCCCGGAGGCGCCGACGCCCCGCCCGGCGGCGGGACGGGCGACCAGAAGATCCCGCCGCCGGGGAGCAATACGCAGATCGACGGCGGCAAGGACCAGAAGGGCGGGAACAAGGGGGCGCCCAAGCCCGGCGGCCCCGTTCCCAAGCCCGGCGACCTCATCCCCAAACCCGGCGCACCCGTCCCGGGCAACCGCGATCCGATCACCGGGCTGCCCCTCCCCGGTACGACCAACCTCCTCGACAAGAACGGCAAGCCGGTCCTGGGCAAGGACAAGAAGCCGGTCATGGTCCCCGTGGGATCCGTCATCGGCAAGGACGGCAAGGTCCGGGACTCCAAGGGCAACCTCGTCCTCGGCGCGGACGGAAAACCCCTCGTGGCGCCGCCCGGCTCCAAGGTCAAGGAGCAGGCGCCACCCCACCCGGCCCCCTCCCCGCTCGACCAGATCAAGCTGCCGGAGGGCTCGAAGGTCGACCCCTCCGGCACCCTGGTCGACGCCAAGGGCAAGCCGCTGCTCGACTCCAACGGCAATCCGTACGCTCTCCCGAAGGGCGCGAGCGTCAAGCACGACGGCGTACTCGTCGACGCACAGGGCCGGCCCATCGACCGGATGTCCCAGCTGCTCGCCAACACCGAGCACGCGCTGCTCGACTCGCGAACGAGCGCCCGGCCGGGGACCAGCTCCCCCTACGTACCCGAGGTGCGGGGCCCCCTGGACCTGTCCGTGGGCGGATCGCACTCCGGCCTGGGTTCCGTCCCGGGCCTCGGCTCGGGAGCGGGCGGCCTCTCGGGGACGGGCGGCGCGAAGGGTTCCGGCGCCACCTCGGCGATCGCCGGCCCCACGATGCTGAGCGACCGGGCCATGGCGATGACCAACTCCTCGGCGCCTCCCGGCACCGAGGCCGACCGGGCCAAGGCCGCCGAGGAGGCGGCCAAGCAACTGGCCGCCCAGCAGCAGACCCAGAGCGGTCCGATGATGCCGCCGATGGGCGGAGCCGGAGCGGGCGCGGGAGCCGGGGCGGGCGGCCAGAAGGACCGCCAGCGGACCACCTGGCTCTCCGAGGACGAGGACACCTGGGGCACCGACACCGGGACCGTCAGCGGAGTGATCGGCCGATGACCGTACGACCGCACCACACAGGGAAGAAGGACCAGTGAGCCTCGAAGCCGAGGGCCGCATCGAGCAGATGATGGCCAGTCTGCGCGAACAGACCGAGAAGATGCACGAGGCGCGGGCGGAGCTCGACCGGGCGACCGCGACCGCGACCTCGAAGGACCGCATGGTCAGCGTGACCGTGGGTCCGCAGGGCCAGGTCATCTCCATGAACTTCCGCACCACGGCGTACCAGGAGATGGCCCCCGCCGAGCTGGCGGACGTACTGACCAACGTGCTCAACGACGCCCGGGGGCGGATGGGCGAGCAGGTGACCGAGCGGATCAAGTCGTTCGCGAACGTGGGCGAGCAGATCCGCATGGCGGGCGGCTTCGCCGAGATGTCGACGGACCTGGACGAGCTGTTCAAACCCCTGCGGTCCATGCGCCCGGGCTTCGAGGCGGAAGAGGCCAAGAAGCGTTCGACGAAGCAGGAGGAGTTCAATGGCTAAGCCGAAGCTCAAGTCCCTGGCGGACCTCAAGGGCAAGTTCGACGCCTATGACGACTACGAGGCGAAACTGCACGACCTGAGCCTGCGCATCGCCGAGGTGAACCGCCTCAACAAGGAATCGGCGGGTCACGACGCGATCGGCAAGAAGTACCACGAGGTGGTGGACAAGCCGACGGAGAACCTCACGGGCACCGTCAAGTACATCGGGAAGACCTTGACCCTGGTCACCACGGCCGGCAAGCAGTCCAAGGACATCACCGACAAGGCCGACGAGGACGCCACGAACTCCGGCGACTGGTAGCCCGCGCCCCTCCCCCCGCGCGGGGCCCCTCTCCCCACCCCGCGCCCTCCCTCCTCCCCCCGCTCCGCGTCCGTGCCCGCCCCGTCCGGCAGAAGGTTGCCCGCACCATGTCGATCAAGCCCTCCGAGGACGTCTCCAAGTTCTTCTCGTTCCTCACCGGCATGCCCTGGCCGCAGGCGGACGAGGACCTGATGCGGAGCGTGTCGGACAACTACAAGGGCATGGCCGCGGACCTGGACACCCTGGCCACGTACATCGCCCAGCTCGTCCCGAGGGTCAAGGAGGACTTCGAGGGCGAGGCGGCGGATGCCTTCGTCGCCTCCATGAGGGACCTCATCGGCGGGGTGACCGGGTCGAACATCATGCAGCAGACGAGCGAACTGGCGCTGCAACTCGGGGACGCGGCGCGGAACGTGGCCAACCAGGTCGAGTACACGAAGATCATGGCGATCCTCCAGATCGTCGAGCTGATCGTCCAGATCCTGTTCGCCATGATCTTCGGGCCGATCACCTTCGGTGCGACCGCCATCAACGCGGCCCTCCAGTTCGTGGTCGTCCGCGAGGGCCTGCGCAACGTGCTGTCCTTCCTGCTGCGGACGATCCTCACGCAGACGTTCATCGGCATCACCGCCGGCATCTTCCAGGACATGGTGATCCAGCTCTACCAGCTCTCCTCCGGCCACACGGACAAGTGGGACAAGGAGCACACCCTGGAAGCCCTCAAGGGCGGGGCGCTCAACGGGCTGGTGGCCGGGCCGCTGGAGATCATCGGGCACTACGGCGGTCAGTTCCTCGGCAAGCTGCTCGGCAAGGACGCCGGCGCGGTCATCTCGAAGAAGATCGACGACTCGCTCACGGGCAAGCTGGGCAAGGAGATCGCCGACGCGGCCAAGGAGAACGCCTCCAAGACGACGGGCAAGGGCCTCGCGAAGGAGGAGCTCAACAGCGCCGCCAAGAAGGTCCCCACCGAGGTGCCGACGGCGTCCCCGCGCAACGCGGTTCCGGGTGCGGTAAATCCGGCGACCGCAGGGGCGAAGAGCGGGACGAAAACCGTTTCGGGCGCGGGCGCGAACGCCGGCACGGGAGCGGGGAAGAGCGCGGGCAAGGGTTCGGGCGCGGGGGCGGGCACCGGCACGGGTACGGGCGCCGGGGCAGGAGCCGGCAAGGGCACCGGGAAGGGCGCCGGCGCGAGCACCGGGTCGGGAACGGGCAAGGGTGCCGGCGCGGGCACCGGCACGGGCTCGGGAACGGGCAAGGGCGCGGGCGCCAGCACGGGCACGGGCACAGCAGCCGGCAAGGGCGCCGCCGCCGACGGGGCTGCGGGCGCGGGCAAGGGCGCCGCGAGTGAAGCCTCCGGAGCGGGCGCCAAGAACACCGGTACGAAGACGGCGTCGGGAGGCCTGGACAGTCCGAGCCCCCAGACGGCCGGTGGCAAGACCGCCGGCGACGCGGGCAAGGGCTCGGCACCCGGCACCCGTACCGCCTCCGAAGGCCTGGACGCCCCGAAGGCGGGGAAGGCGGCCCCGGAGGCTCCAAGCGCCACCGCAGGAACGGCCGCGAAGGACACGGCGAGCGGCGCCGCGGGCGGAGCCACCAAGGCCGAGACCAAGATCGCCACCGCCGGAGGAACCGCGAAAGAAACGGCCAACAGCGCCGCAGGCGGAGCCACCAAGGCCGAAACCAAAATCGCCACCGCCGGAGGAACCGCGAAGGAGACGGCGAGCGGCGCCGCAGGCTCAGCCGCCAAGGCCGAGACCAAGGTCGCCGCCGAAGGGGCCAAGGCCGGGGCGGAAGGCACGGCCGCGGCCGGGGCCAAGGCGGCCGGCCCGGACATCACCAAGCTGCTGTCGACGGACGCGGCACGCAGCGGCTTCGCGAAGGACGTCGGCAAGCTGCTGGGCGCGGCCAGCGGGCAGATCGAGCACGGCTTCCTCCGCCACGGCAAGGGCACGATCTCCCAGAAGGTCTCCGACCAGATGGGCGAGATCTTCGAGAAGCACCTCGCCAAGGGGGGCGACGCCGCCCTGAAGACCGAGATGCACGAGCTCGGCAAGAGCTTCGGCAAGACCTTCAACGAGAAGTGGGGGCGTCTCGCCGCCGACCACACGGGGCTCGGCGAGGCCCTGGAGAAATCGCTCGGCAGACTCTCCGGAAACGAGGGTCTGAAGAACCTCGCGCGCGACCTTCCGGACCTCTTCACCCCCTCCAAGATCACCGGAAACGCCTTCACCCAGCCGTTCAAGCGGATGTTCCAGACCACCCCGCTGCACGGCAACCCCATGTACCAGCTGGGCATGGCGGTCACGGCCAACCTCAAGGACGGCGTCCAGAACAACCTGAGCGAAGGCTTCTACAACCTCATCTTCAGCGAGGAGCACGAGTTCACGACCACCTGGTCGACGTTCGTCTCCGGCATGGCCATGGGGATGATCGGCAAGTCGCTGCACAAGCTGTTCGAGCCGGCCATGAACCGCTACGCGGAGTGGTTCGCCGCCCACCAGTCCAAGGCGAACCCGAACGACAGCAAGTACTTCGGGGCTCTGCACCCGCTGAACATCGTCTCGTTCCTGGCCAACATGAGCGGCCACCAGGCCCCCTACCCGGTGCCGCGGCCCACCTCGTTCGCGCATGACGTGACCTTCAAGCAGCAGGCGAAGGACATGGTCGAGTGGGTGTTCTCGCACCCCTTCACCGGACGCTCCTTCTTCGACAAGCCGCTGCCCGTCCTGACGCCCGAGCACGACGCGGACCACAACCTGGGTGACACGCCCGAGTCGGACGACGTCGCGGACGTCCTCACGCCGAAGCCGCCCAAGACCCAGAGCGACGGACCGGCCTCGGACGAGGACCCGAAGGGCAACGGTGACGGCGACGGCGACGGCAAGGGCGAGCGGTCCGGCGAGGGCGCCACGGACGAGGGGTCCGCGGCACAGACCGCTCCCGGCCGGGCCGTGACCGGCGACGGCGGGGAGTTCGTCCTGCCCCCGCTCGCGGAGTCCAAGCCGTTCCGCACGATGTTCGCGGACGACCCCCGGTTCCACCCGGTCGGGGAGGACGACGGTGCGGCCCGGCCGGGTACCGAGAGCGGGCCGGCGCGGGACCACGACCCGACCGAGGACGAGAACGCCACCGCCCCGGCGAAGAAGGACGACGACGCGCGGGAGCGGCCGCTGCCGCCGCTCCCGACGGACGCGACGGACACGAAGGACACGAAGGACACGAAGGACACCAGCGACGAGGGTTCCGCGTCCGCCCCGCCCCGTACGGACAAACCACTGCCTCAGAGGCCGCTGCCGTCCCTGCCCACCGGCGCGACGACGCCCACGGCCCGTCCGCTGGACGGTGACGCCGATCAGCCCAACGTCCGGCGCGGCCAGCACATCGCGATGGACCGCATCGTCGTCAGGCCCGTCACGTCCACCGGGGAATCGTCCACGCAGGCCGCCGTCCGTCCCGCCCAGGAGGGCGCGCCCGTCCCCGGCGGCCCGGTCAGGACGTCCACCGAGGCCGCCCCGCCGCCCCCGGCCCGTCTGCTCACCCGTCCGATCAGGGACGCGAACGGCGAGGAGGTGGGCCTGTCGTTCCACCACGAGCCGGACTGGAAGCTGCGCGAGCAGTCGCTGGACCGGTTCGGCGGAGCCTCCGGCGTGTACCAGGTGCACGAGCGGAACGCGGGCTACGACCAGACCCGGCCGTTCGACTGGAGCGGAGGCACCGAGACGGTGCTGGGTCAGCAGGCCGGACGCCAGAGCGGCGGCGACCTCGCGGCTCCCTGGGCGGGCGGACCGCAGCCGTTCTTCCTCAACCTGCACAGCAGCGGCGCGGGCGTGAAAGTGCTCGCCCCCGGCGACCACGACTACCGGACCGTGACCCTGAAGGACTTCGGCACGCAGATCAAGGACCGCGTCAGCATGCTGCCCCCGGGCGCCCCGCTCGTGCTGACCGCCTGCAAGATCGGAGGGAACACACCGGAGCTCCAGCAGTTCGCGGACATCACGGGGCGCAAGGTGTACGCCTCGACCGTGCAGACCTACTCCGCCGTGCGCCCCCGGACGGGCTCGGACGAGTCGGCCGTCGGCGCCGACCGGTACGAGGGGGTCATCGCCCTGGTGAGCGACCCCGACGGCGCCACGGCCGAATGGACCTCGGTCGAGCCCCGTCCACAGGCCCCCGAGGCGGTCGCCGGACCAGTGATCGCGCCGCACACCGGTCCGCTGGACCCTGCGGACGCGCGCCGGTTCGTCCGCGCGCTCGCCGACCCCGACGGCGCCCAGCTGGGCTTGGCGCTGCCCGACCGGCTGCCGGTGGCGGGACTGCACGAGCGGCTGCGGTCGCTCACCACCGACACGGCGGCCCTCGATGCCGCACTCGCCGACCGGCTCGGACCGGACGGGCTGAAGGCCGTACTGCCGTACCTGCTGCACAGGGACGGCTGGCCCGTCCCCTCCGAGCTGCTGGGCGGCCGCGACGTCCGGCTCCGGCTGCGGCTGTCCGAGCCGCGGGAGGCCCGCCTGCTCGGCAGGGATCACGGGGCGCTGCCCGAGACCAGGGTGGAGCGGCGTGCCGGCGCCTCCAACGAATCCTCGCAGGGGATCAGCGGTGGCAACCGGCGGCGGCTGGCGGGTACGTACGGTGAAACGGAACCCAGAGCCGATGCCGGCGTGCTGGCGAAGGTGCCGTGGAGCGTCTCGGTCTCGGCGGTGCACAACGAGCTGGCGCTCGGCCAGAACCTCGCCCAGGGACATCAGGCCGTTCAGGCCCTGCGCAGCAACGAGTCGTCGACTCCGTACTCGTACAAGGCGACCTGGGTGATCGAGACCGGCGACGGCCGCGACGCGGGCGACGGCGGGACCGGTCGGGACGGCGAGGCCGGCCTCAACGGCGAGAGCCACCCGACGGTCACCGAGGCCGAGCCGCTGGCCGTGTACCTTCCCAACCACCTGCTGACTGCGGTGGAGGGCGAACACGTCCCGGCCACCGCGGCGCAGTTGCGGACCACTCCGCTGTGGGCGGTCGCCGGGATCGGCGAGCCGGGCGAGCTCGCCCGGCTGGTGAAGAGCGGGTTCGAGCAGAAGCTGAACACCCTGTCGCCGGAGTCTCTCGCCGAAGTGCACCACTGGACCTCGGAGGAGTCACTGCGCGGCGGCCTGCCGATCGCGGTGTCCGGAGGGTTCTTCTCACCGGTCCTGCACGACACCTCCGGCCGGGCCATCGGCTTCTTCGGCCTCACGGCAACGGTCACGCCGGGCTCCGACGTCACCGCGGTCACCCGTTCCATGAACCTGGAGTCGCACAACACCCGTTTCAACCGGTACACCGTCAAGTCCACTCTGACCAGCTCCCTCGCCCTGGAAGGCGGCGCGCAGGGCAACCTCACCTCCGCGACCGAGGCCGGCCATCCGGGCGCGGCCACCGCCCTCGGCGGGGCGTTCGGCGGCAAGTTCGGCGGCAAGTACCAGGCGAGCGAGGACTTCTCGACCGGAGGCGGCGCCCAGCAGAGCCAGAACCTGCGCAGCGGCGCTGCCCACCTGCTGGTCGACGGCACGGCCCGGTTCACCCTCACCTTCCATGACGGCGCACCGACCGAAACGCGGCGACCGGCGGAGCACATCGACCACCCCGTTCCGCTGACGCTGTACGTCCCCGCCCGCGACACCCTGGACCTGAATCCCGACGGACCCGGCAGGAGGCGGCTCCCGCCCGAGCTGGAACGACTGGAATCGCTCGGCATCTCCGCCACCACCACCCGGGTGGAGGGCACGACGAGGTACTTCGACCGGGCCATCGCCGAGCTGACGGAGCGCCACTACCTTCCGAACGCCTCGTCGACGGGCGACTCCGGCGGTACGGCCTCCACCGACCGGCGCACCCAGCTCATGAACCTGCACCGTCTCAAGGCGGCCTGGAGCGAGTTCGCGCTGCGCGGCGCCGCAGGCGAGCTCGTCGACGGCGGCTATGTCGTACGCCTCGACGACCCCCGCCCCGGCCACACGGGGCAGATCCAGGTGCGCCTGACCGCCGAGCGCGCCGGGGATCCCGCGTACCTGGGAACCCTGTCCAACGAGCACATGGCCCTGTCCAACTCCGTCAGCCACAGCCTCCCGGCCTCCGGCCAACGGACGACCGCACCGTCCCTGACGGTCAGCGGCACCGTGCAGGGGAACGTACCGCTGGTGGGCACGAACTGGCAGGCCCAGGGCTCCTTCGATCCCGCGTACACCCGCACCTGGGGCACCGTGCGGGGCTGGTCCACCTCGGTCAGCCACGACCAGCAGGTGGTGACCAAGGAAGGCGTGGCCCTCTTCGACGTACCCGTCACCTACCGCCTGGACATGTCCGACGGAGGGCCCTGGCAGCCCGTCGTTCCGACGCCGGACTCGGCCACGAACGCGTCGCCCGCCGTGATCACACTGGCCGTGGCCCACGACCGTACGACTCCGGAACCCGACGCGGTGGCCGCTCCGCCCGCCGGGCCGACGCCCGCCGCACCGGCCGCGCCGCGCGCCGCGAACGAGATCCTGCGGTCCGCCGACACGATGGACACGCACCTGGACAGCCTGACCGGTGCGGGCCTGCTGCGCCCCGGTGTCGTCCCCCTCCCCGGCGACGCCGTCGTGGAACACGTCCGCGGGGCGCACGTACTGCAGGACGTCGTACGGGAGATGCTGCACGGCGCCCCGCGGACGCGTCCGGAGGCCGCCGTCGCGGCCCCCGCCGCGCCGCACGCCGCCACCGACCTGGAGGCTCAGCGTCCGCGACCGGCCGACCGTCAGTGGCGCGAGCGCTTCGGTCTCGCGCCGTCCGACGGGACCGGGGACGCGGCGAGTCCGCTGGCCGAGGCCACCGCGGGCGGTGCCTTCTCGATGCGGAACTGGCTGAACGGGAAGCTCCTCGGCGACGTCCTTCCGCCCGGTCACGTCCTGCTGGACAGCCAGCTGACCGCGACGGCGCTGCTGGCCCGCGGGCACCAGATCTTCGGCGGTACGTACGTGGTGGAGCACGCCACCAGCTACGGCACGGCGGTCGACCACCACATGTCCCTGGAGATCAAGGGATACCTGCACGCCTCCGGAGCCGAGGGGACCCGGTTCCCCATCGTCCACGAGGGCTCGGCCGGCGCCCTCTACACGGAGGTGGGTGTGACCCACGCGGACAGCGGCACCGCGGGTGACACCACCACGAACGGTGTCCGGGGCGGCGCCAGCCTCGCCTTCAAGGACACCGGCCCGCAGGCCCCGGCGAATGCGGGAACGCCCTCCGTCGGCTACCAGTACGCCCCTGACACCGTCACCGCTTCCTCCCGGACGACGGCGCTGGCCGCGGCCCAGGTGCCCACCGACACCGGTCGCCACCACCGCGTGCGGCTGAACGCCACCTACGAGATCACGCTGCGGCAGGGATGGGGCAACGGCGTCACCAACATGCTGGGGCTCGGGGAACGTACGACGGTGCGCCGGGTCGTCGTCATTCCAGGATCGGTCGGCATACTCCTCACCCCGGAACAGCTCCAGCGCCACAGCGCGGAGTTCCGGGACGCCGGACTGGCCGTCGACACGCTGCTCCCCCAGGACGGGCCGGCCGGCGCCGGCCGGCGGCTCCCGGACCGGTTCACCGGACCAGGGCACATCGGCCAGGGTTCCGTCGACGAGGTGACCGTGCGCCCGCACGCCGAGGGGTACGACGCCCCGGGCCGCGAGCGCGAGCCGGTGCGCCGGCGCCTCGTCGACCTGGTCGACGAGATCGCCCCCGGCGCCCGCATCCCGGGACACCTCTCGTACGTCCTCGGTCTGGACACCGCCGTGGCGGGCCTGGCCTCCCCGGCAGCCATACGCTCGCTGCCCGCCCGGCACCCGGGCTCGATGAAGGTCTCCTTCGAGCACCACGACCGGATCGGCGGCAACCTCGTCGAGATCAGCGTCCACGCGAGGCCGGGTGAGGGAGCGGAGAACGTAGCCGGTACCGAACTCTCCAAGAACTCGGGCCTCGAGAACCAGACCCACCTGACGCGTACCACCGTCGAGGCGAACCGGGGCACCACCACGGCCCACGCCTACTCCCTCTCGCCGCAGTTCACGTATCCGCTGGAACCGGCGGGCCCGATGAACGCCCGCAGCGGCGTCGCGCTGACGGGCGGCCACGCGGGAGTGCTCACCCAGCCCACCACCCGCTTCTCCGAGGCCCGCACCTGGCTGCGCACCGATCACGTCGTCCAGTTCACGGGCGTACCCCTCGAGTACGCGGTGTCGGTGCGCCGGACGCCTCTCCACCTGGACCCGCTGAACGCGCTGGGCAACCTGGTCACCAACCTGTCGGGGCGCCCGCGCGAAGCCAGCCGGCCCCTGGAAGCGCGGGCGGTCCTGCGCTTCCCCGTCGTGGACACCCGCCTCGTCGGGGGTGACCCGGGTCCGGGAACCTGGCGGCCCGGGCTGCCCCTGCTCCCCGCCCCCGACGCCGCGGCCGGCCCCGACGCCGCGCACGTCCCGTCGACGACCGCCTTCGTGCCCGTACGCAACTTCGCGAGCCGGGACTTCAGGCTGCTGTCGGAGCCGGAGCCGAACCCGCGGACCGACAGGTACTTCTTCCCGACCTCCACCACCCATCAGCTGGCTCTGATCGACGGGCTGGTGCGCGATCGCGGGGGCCGGACGTTCGACGCCTCCGAGGCCGCGGCGCTGGCCGGCATCATCTCGATCGACGGCGGGACCCACCTCGGCATCCGGCTTTCGAACCCGGTGGACGTCGGCCAGGCCACCAGCGCCCCGGACCCCAACCGCAGCCGGAGCCTGGCGATGGACCTGGGCAGCCGACAGGGCACGTCCAGTTCGGCGTCCTCGGCCCCGCGCACCCAGTTCGGCGCCGACGCCGTCCAGCGGTTCGGCTCCTCCGGGGTGACCCTGCCGATGTCCGGGCCCAACCTCCGGCACAGCGCGACGAGCGCCGCGTCCTCGCTGTCCCTCGACATCGTCAAGGTCGGCAAGACCGACGCCCCCGCCCCGCCCGTCGACCCCCTCGCCGTGCCCGGCGCCCCCGCCCCCGCCCCCGTGCCCGACCCCAGCGCCCCCGTACAGCACGTGGTCCGGCTCGACGCCGAGATCACCGGCACGGACGCCGGCGGCCGGGCCGTCCCGCCCGTGCGGGGCCGCGTCGAGATGCTGGTGACCGAGGAGGACCTGCTCGGCCACGGCCTCTTCGGCCGGTCCTCCCGGGGCCACGTCGACCTGCACGGCATCCGCTACGCCGGCGATCCACGGGCCGAGGTCCCGATCGCCGAGCAGATCACCCGGCTGCGGGCAGCCCTGGACCAGCCGGAGGGGACCGCCCGGCAGGTGTGGTTCGCCGCCGGCGACCACCGCCAGAGCGCCGACGCCCTGTACGTGGCCCACCGCACGGCCATCGGGCTGGGCCGCCCGGTGGAGCTCGTCCTGCGCGGCGACCACGGAGCGGAGTCCTACCGCTTCGACGCGCGGGGCGATCTGGAGACGGGGCAGCCGGAGGCCGCCCGGGCGCTCCGGGAGCTGTTCGACCAACACGACACGGCCGACCCGCAGGCGCTCGCGGACGCCGCCAGGACGCTCGCCGAGGCCCGGCGCGCGGCGGGCGAGTTCTCCGGACGGCCGCTGGCCGCCGAGCTGGTCGCGGAGGTCTTCGACGCGGCCGATCCGTGGGAGGTGCTCAAGTCCACCACCGAGACGCATCCGGTGGTCCTCAACCAGCCCGGATACGCGACGGGCGACCAGTTCGCCATCGCCGCGACCCTGCGCAACGTCCCCCGGCTGCACGTCGCGATCTCCCAGGGCGCCGTCGGCGAGAACGGCAGGCCGCTGGAGCGCGAGGACAAGGCCACCGACATCCGCGACTTCTACGTGGCCAGCGGCATCGACGCCGACCGGATCCACCTCGTCAAGGTGAACGACCTCTGGGACGACAAGAAGTCCACCGAAATCAAGATCAACAGCCTGATCAGGCTGCTGGGGGTGAAGCACGCGTGGTCGCAGTCCGGGGACGCCGCGGACACCCTCGGGGCGCACCGCGCCGCGCTGACGAAGGTGGCGAAGATGTACCTGGAGTCGGAGCTGCGGCCACCGACACGCCCACCGCTCCAGGGGGCCCCGCGCCCTGTCGCCGATCCCGAGGACCTCAACCGCCTGCTGCGGACGGCGGGCCTGGTGCCACCCGTCGATCCCGCGGGACTTCACCCCGCCGAGCAGACGCTGCTCCAGACGATGGCCGACCGGTGGGACGGGCTGAACGACGAGATCGCCCGCGTTCAGCCCCTCGCCGACGACACGCAGCTGGCCGGCGCGCTCACCATGAGCAACACCCAGCTCAAGCGACGCAACCTGCCCATCAACGCCGGTACGAACTATCTGGCCGCCACCCACAGCGAAGCGATCCGCAAAGACATCCGCCATTCGTGGGGGGTTTCCTCGAGGGCGTTCCCCACGACGGAACACCCGCACGTGAGGACGTGGCTGGAGGCACATCACGTCCCGGACCTCGCGGGCAGGGAAGTCATCGTCCTGTGGTCCCGTTTCAGCGGGAAGAGCGGTGGCGCTCACCTGGAACACGACACGAGCTTCACCGGCGTCCGCCAGATCATCGAAAGGGTCGCCGAGACGGCCGCCTCTTCACCCACTACCCGTCAGCCGTTCGTCCTGATCGTCGGTGACCGCCACGCGGACCCCGTCCACGAGGGCAAGTACGCCGAGATGGCCCGCGACCTGAGCACCGACCACGTGTCCGTCCACGACCTGACGGCGTTCTGGCGTCCCGGGAGCGAGGAGATCGGCACGGCCCTGCGCGGCTGGGGCGGCCACACCCGCACCGGCCAGTTCAAGCTGTACGAATACCTCGACCGCGAAGCCGATTCGGCGCGGCACCTGGGCTTCCGCAGCGGCAACCTGGAGGCCATGGCGATGCTCGGGTACCGGGTCAAGTACATGGAGGAGCCGAACAGCATCGGCACCGTCCGCATGGCCGCCTGGAACACCCAGTCCGGGACCGGCACGACCAAGCTCGGCGGCATGTCCATCGGATACGAGCTCCTGAACGTGAGCGCTTCCCCCACCCGCAGTGGAAAGTTCTTCGAGGCGGGGGTCCTCGCCGACGTGAAGGCCCGCGTACCGGGCGCGGACCAGTCCAATACCCCGCCCTTCATCTACGCGAACCGCCAGCCGGGCGGTAGCGGTTGGCCCATGGCCGATGACGCGAAGGCAGCGCACAAGGGGGACCTCGACAAGGGATTCACGAAGAACGACGTAAACACCATCGTCCGTTTCCTCCTGGACACCGACCCCAAGCCGGAGGGAAGCCCGGCGGTCTCCCCGCCCAAGGCATACGTCTTGGACGGCGACGAACCACCCGTCGAACCTCCCGCGGCCCCCGGGCCTCCCACGCCTCCCACGCCTCCCACGCCTCCCCTGCTGTCCCTCGCGCCGTCCGCCGGTCCCCCGGTGACGGAGCTGGGGTACCGCCCGGCCGAGCCCGCGTACCACGTCGTCTCGGAGGTCCTGAAGTCGGACATGAAGAGGCCGGGCGCCGCCGCCGACCTCATGAAACGACGGGATCTGCGGGTGACCGAGTACGAATCGCCCCGGGGCACCGTGCTCAAGGTGGAATCCCTCGCCCACCGGAGCGACGTGCGCGTCGAGACCCTGAACGGCAAGGACTACGTCCGGCTCTTCCAGACCGTCTACGCACCGGACGGGGTCGGGCACAAGGACATCCACCAGACCGCCGACGGCGAGATCAGGATCCTGCCCGACACCAAGGACATGTGGGTCAACGCGGGCCGGCCGTGGCGGGCCCTCCACTACATGCGGACCTACCGCAGCCAAGGACACGACCGGATCACCAGGAACGCCGAGGGCTCGCACGGCAAGCCGATCGTGCGCTCCTTCCTCGTCCCCGTGGAGACCTACCACCGGCTGACCTCCGGGGCGATCGAAGAGGCACAGGTCAGCGGGCTCGGCAACGGGCACGCGCTCAACACGGACCGGAACAAGGACTCCGACCAGTACCTGATCCGCGACTCCGGCGTCGAGGAGATCCGCAACGACGCGCTGCCCGGCTCCCTGCGCACCTACGTACTGGACCAGTACCGCGACGAGTACCTGCCGGGAACGCGCGACGGCGAGGTCCGGACGCTCAGCGACATGCTGGACGAGCTGTCCCTGCCCGAGCTGCGCGACATCCCCGAGCTGGCACGCCCGCTGCCGAACGAGTCGCCGCTCGCGGACCCGAACGGCCTGCCCGTCGTCCCGAACACCAGCCCGCCGAAGGCCGGGCACGTCCAGGCCCACCTGGTGCCGTCGCTGAAGGCGAACGACCGGGCCGTGTCGAAGCACGTGGAACAGCTGCAGCAGCTGCACGACCTGCTGGGCCGACCGGATCTCCTGAGCGGCGGCCCCGCGGACAGGGCGCCGGCGCAGGCACAGTTCACGAGGCTGGCGGGCAAGCTGATCACGGACCGCTTCCCGGAGTCCGATCAGGAGCGCCGTGCGCTGCGCGCGCGGATCAACCGGGCGGCGAACTACTCGTACATGCCGACCGTCATCGAGGCCGTCTACAAGGAGGCCGTCGCCGCCAAGTTCGGCCGGGGCGGCTCGCTCAGCGAGTGGGCGCACGCGCAGGACTTCCCGGAGCGGACCCTCACCTGGACGGAGAAGGAGGTCCGCCCCGATCCGGCGGACCCGGCGGACGGGACCGGGACGGACGGGACCGGCACGGGCGGGAGCGAGACCACTGCCCCGGCCCACGGGAAGGGGACCGACGCCGAAGGCGCCGGCGAACGACGGGCCGACGCCGACGGGCGAGGGGCCGACGACGTCATCGTGATGCCGTCGGACCTGCGCTCCTTCCCCCGCGACATCGGGAGCGACTACCCGGCCGCACTGGCGAACGCGGTCCGCACGGCGCGGGACTCCGCGCACGCCCCCTCCGCCGAACACCCGGCCCGTACGTGGCGGAGCGAGCTCGTCCAGACCGCCCGGGACGCCGACCTGGCCAGTGCCACGGGTACGCGGCCCGACAGCTTCGTCCAGTCGATCCAGGACGTGCTGGGCGGCGGCTCGTCCCAGGCCCACACCCCGCAGTACCGGGCGCGGCTCATCCTGGACCGTCTGGCCCAGGACCCCGCCGACGGCGAGGCCATCGCCCTGGCCAGTACCATCGCGGCGCGCGAGTTCGACGTCACGATCGTCTACGTGGCCCGGGACGGCACCTCGCGCAGCTTCGGGACCGGGGGGACCAAGGTCTTCCTCGTGCACGACGGGAGCGACTTCCGCTGGTCCGTCGTCCGGCCCGTACCGGTCGCCTGACAGACTCCTGCGACCCGCCCCTCCCCTCCCTCCCCATCGACCCCTTCAACAGTTCGAGGACCCCATGAGCGACACCCCCGACCCGACGCCCGAGGCCGACGCGGCTGCCGCCGGCACCGCCGCCACCGCCGGCACCGAGCTGCCGCCCGTGCCCGAGGACATCCGCGAGGCGGCCCGGCAGGCCCCCGAGCACTGGCTGGCGGTCATCGACCCCGCGTGGGACGGCGAGGAGACCCCGCCGGTGTGGGCGGTGCGCGGGCAGTGGCGCTCCGACGCGGCCGGGGAGGTCGTGGAGTGGCAGGAGAACCCCGAGTACCGGCCCTCCCCCGAGAGCCTCGGCTGGCCCGAGCCCACCGACGCGCTCGACGCGGCCGTCCAGCTCTCCGCCACCGGGTACGCCTCCGCCGATGCGGTGTCGGCCGCGCTGGCCCGGGCCGCACTGGCCGTGCACACGACGGCCGACGGCCGCCCGGTCACGGCCGCGGCTCCCGACGGCACCCCGGTCGTGCCCGTGTACTCCGCCACCCCGCACCTGGAGGTCGCCGGACGGTTCGCGTACCAGGTGCTGCCGCTGACCGAACTGGCCGAACTGCTGCCCGCCGGCCACGAGCTGTACGTGAACCCGACCGCCGGTGTGGCCATGCGGATCGAGGACTCCGTCCTGGGCGCGGCCCTGGAGCTCGCCCGGCAGGAGCCGCAGGCGGAACGGGCGCCGGAGGAGGAGCCGGAGACGGCGGAGGAGCGGGAGCGCGAGCCGGCGGAGGAGCGGGAGCCGGAGCGGGAGCCGCAGGGACGGACGGACGGCGGGGCGGCTTCCGAGCAGGAGCCCTCGGCCGTCGCCCCGGCGCCCGAGCCGATCGCGCCCCTCGCCCCGATCCGCGTCACCAGCGACGGCCCTCCCGCCGAACGCTGACGTACGGCCGTGAACCCTGCGGGGGTGCCCATCCGTCGAGCCGTATAGGGGTCTGACGGCGCACGGAGGGGATGAGCGGTGGAGCAGAGCGGACGGCCGAACGGCGAGGGCGAAGCAACGGCTACGGAAGCAGGAGAAGGAGCCACGGGGGTGTGGGTCGGAGGCATCCAGCTTCCGGCGGTCGCCTGGGCCGCGGAGGAGCCGGAGGCCACCGCCCCCTCCTCCTCCGAAGCCCCCGAAGCCCCCGGCACCGCCGGAACCATCGAAGCCACCGAAGCCACCGGAACCGCCGAAGCCACCGAACCCGAAGCCGCCGAACCCTCAGCCCCGGCTGGAGCGTTCGTCCTGCCGATGCTGCCCGGCCTGCCCGGGACCGAGGCTCCGCGGGCCCCGCAGGCGGCGCCCTCGGCCGCCGTCTCCGGATCCGTCCCCGAGGCCGGAGCCGAGGCGGAAGCCGAGGCCACCCCCGAGGCCGAGGCCGAAGCCGAGACGGCCCCGAGTCCCGTGCTCGGAGAGCCCGTACCCGCCTCCGCGGAGACCGTCGGCGCGGCCGAGGGCGGCGCGGCGGACGGACCGCGCCCCGGCCGGGTCTCGAAGCCGGTGGTGGCGGCGGCCCTCGTCGGCGGGCTGGTCCTGGTCGGACTGCCGCTGGTGCTGTCCCAGCTGGGCGGTGGCGGCCCGCAGCACGGGCCCGACGCTCCGCCCCCGGCCGGGATGAACCGCGCCGCGGGCGGCCCCGACGGCTTCGTGCCCGGATTCGACGACCGCGGCAACGCGGTGCCCGAGGCCGGCCTCCAGGCGGGCAACCCCTCGCCGGGGCAGGGTGACCCGAACGCCGCGGGAGGCGCCGCGGGCGACGCGGGCACGCAGAACTCCGTCGACCCGCACATGAACGGTTCCGTGCCCCAGGGCGGCAGCGGCCCGGCCTCGGGCGGCACCGGATCCACCGGCGGCGGCGGCTCTAGCAGCAGCGGCTCCGGCGGCGGCGGGGGGAGCACCGGCGGTGGCGGCACCGGCGGCGGTGCCCAGCCCCCCGCACCGGGGCAGCCCAACGCCGGCGCCCCGCCCGCCGCCGCGAAGACGTACCAGGCCGTCGCGGGCGCCGGGTGCTCGGGCAGCGGCACCGGCTACAGCCAGAACGGCTGGTTCGACGACGGACAGGCCGGGTGGAAGACGTACTCGGGCGGCTGGGGCGGCGACGGCTGCAACGGGCGGTTCACGGCCATCCCGATGTCGGGCGCGCCGAAGAAGGACAACGGCAACTACGCGCTGTGGACCTTCCGCACCGGCCAGGTCTCCACGGGGCGCTGCCAGGTGTCCGTGTACATCCCGAACAACAAGGACATCAAGGCGGTCGGCGGGGCGCCGGCCTACTACACGGTGCAGAACTCCCTTTCCGCGGGCAGCGGCACGATCAGCTCCTTCAACATCAACCAGCGGACCCAGCTGGGCAGTTGGTACAACGCAGGCACGTACGACGTACGGGGCGGCCAGTTCGCGGTGATGCTGCACGACCGCGGCCAGGACTGGACCGGCAGCGGCGACAAGACGTACGCCCACAACGCGGCGGCCGCCGTACGCGTCTCCTGCACCGCCTAGCACCCTCCCCCGCGCACCCCCTCCTCCCCGCCTGCTCCACCGAAGGGATCCTCCAGAGATGTCGCGCCCTGTGCTGACCGTGTGCGCGCAGTCACGAAGTGGCTCGTACCGCACCATCGGCGAAGCCCTCCGCGTGGCGCGCAGCGGCGCGGTGATCTCCGTACGCCCGGGTCTGTACGAAGAGAACCTGGTGATCGACAAGATGGTGACGATCACCGCGGAGGACGCCAGGGGCAGCGTCAAAGTGGCACCCCGCAGCGGCGCGGTCGTCCAAGTCATCGCCGAGGCGGTGCAGTTGACCGGTCTGGTGCTCCAGGGGCACGACGACGAACTGCCCACGGTGGACGTACCCCGCGGTCAGGCCGCGTTGCAGGACTGCGAGGTCGTCGGCAGCTCCTGGACGGCGCTGCTCACCCGCCAGCAGGGCACGCTCGCGATGCGCGGCTGCCGGGTGGTCAACCCGGCGGGCGCCGGCATCGTGGAGACGTCCACCGGCGCCAGCGTCATCGAGGACTGCGTCATCGAGCATCTGGGCACCTCGGCGGTGGTGATCGGGGAGCGCGCCAATCCGACGATCCGCAACTGCGTGCTGCGCGACGCGCGCGGAAACGGCGTGTGCGCGAACGGCGAGGGCCGGGGTTCGGTCGAGGACTGCGAGATCTCCTCGACGGACAAGCCCGCCGTGGCACTCGAGGAGAACAGCGCTACCCGCGTGCTGCGCACGACCGTGCGGGACTGCGTCCTGGGCGTCTACATCAGCTCGGCCTCCCGGGTCCTGTTGGAGGACTGCACGGTCACGAACACCGCCGGCCACGGGATCGCCCTCTCGGGCGGCACCGATCCGGTGCTGCGGCGCTGCCGCACGTCACGGACCAAGGGGGACGGCATCCACGTCACGGGACGCTCCCGGGGCGCCTTCGAGGAGTGCGAGGCCAGCGGCGCGGAGGGCGCCGGGGTGCGGGTCGACGAGTCGTCGAGCCCCTCGTTCAGCCGGGTCTCCGTACGCGACTGCGGGCCGGCGGGCGTGTGGCTGAGCGGGGACAGCGCACCCGACTTCGACCGGCTGGAGGTGCGTGACGGGATCGGTGCGGGCGTGCTGGTGACCGACGGGGCCAATCCCATGCTGCGCCGTCTGACGGTCCTGGACGTGCGCGGCCACGGTGTGGAAGTGACCCGCAACGGCCGCGGCCGGCTGGAGGGTTCGCAGATCGGCTCCACCGGGCAGTGCGGGATACGGATCTCCGAGGGCGGCCACGCCTACGTCGGTGACACCTCGGTACGGGCCACGGGCGCGGCAGGAGTGTCGGTGGGCGGTGGAGGCGTCGCCTCGCTGCGCGACTGCGATCTGGCCGAGTCGGTGCAGGACGGAGCGGTGGTGGAGGACGGCGGCGAGCTGACCGCGACGCGCACCCGGGCCCGCGCCAACCGCCGCCACGGCTTCACCGTGGCCCCCGGCGGCCGGGCCACGCTCACGGCGTGCGAGGCGGCCGAGAACGCCCACGACGGCATCCGGGTCGACTCGACGGAGGCCGTACGGGTGCACGACTGCTCCGTCGTCGGCAACCGGGGGTCTGGGCTGCGCCAGACCAAGCCGGGTACGCGCCTCGCGGTGGAGAACCTGACCAGCCGGGCCAACGAGATGCCGGACGCGCACGGCTCGGCGACCGCCCCCGCGGACGGCGGGTCCGCGCAGGAGGGGGCGAGCGAGCCGGGCGGGGCGGCGGGACCGGCGCAGCCGGCCGTGCCCGACGGTCCTCAGGCGATCCTCGGCGCCCTGGTCGGACTGGCCGGGGTCAAGGAGCAGGTGGAGACGCTGGTCAACTTGAACAAGCTGGCCAAGAGGCGGGAGCTGGCCGGGATGCCCGCGCTCCCCATGAGCAGGCACCTGATCTTCGCGGGGCCGCCCGGGACCGGCAAGACGACCGTGGCCAGGCTGTACGGGACGATCCTGGCGGAGCTGGGGGCGCTGCGCAGCGGGCACCTGGTGGAGGTGGCCCGCGCGGACCTGGTCGCGTCCATCATCGGCGGTACGGCGATCAAGACCACCGAGGTGTTCAAGGGGGCCCTGGGCGGGGTGCTGTTCCTCGACGAGGCGTACACGCTCTCGCAGGGCGGCGGCGGTACCGGTCCCGACTTCGGCCGGGAGGCGATCGACACCCTGGTGAAGCTGATGGAGGACCACCGCGACGACATCGTGGTCATCGTCGCCGGGTACTCGGAGGAGATGCGCGGGTTCCTGGACTCCAACCCGGGACTCGCCTCGCGCTTCAGCCGTACGGTCGACTTCGAGAACTACTCGGACGCCGAACTGACCACGATCGTGGAGATGTCGGCCCACGGCCACGGCTACGAGCTGGCCGAAGGCACCCACGAGGTCCTGACCCGGCACTTCGGGGCGATGGCCAAGGGCGCGGACTTCGGCAACGGCCGTGCCGCCCGCAAGGTCTTCGAGGAGATGGTCGACCGGCAGGCCTCCCGGCTCGCGGGGCTCGCGGAGTTCGGCAACGCGGACCTGGCGCTGCTGCTGCCCGAGGACGTGGCGGCACCGGCACCGGACGCGCCGGCCGGCGGCGCGCCCCGCACCGATCTCCTCGATCAGCTCGGGGCGATGATCGGCCTGTCGGCCGCGAAGGAACAGGTCCAGGACCTGGTCAACCTGATCAAGCAGGTGAACCGGCGGCGGGAGGCGGGTCTGGCGACCGCGACCATCAGCCACCACCTGGTGTTCGCGGGCGCGCCCGGTACGGGAAAGACCACGGTGGCGCGGCTGTACGGGAAGCTCCTCGCGGAGTTGGGCGTGCTGCCCGGCGGCCAGCTGGTGGAAGTGGCGCGGGCCGATCTGGTGGGCCGCTTCGTGGGCCACACGGCGCAGCTCACGAAGGAGGCCTTCGACCGGGCCCGGGGCGGAGTCCTGTTCATCGACGAGGCGTACACGCTGACGCCGCGCGGTGGCAGCGGCAACGACTTCGGACAGGAGGCCGTGGACACGCTGATGAAGCTGATGGAGGACCACCGCGACGAGGTGGCGGTGATCGTCGCCGGCTACTCCGACGAGATGGAGGGCTTCTTGGCGTCCAACCCGGGTCTCGCCTCGCGGTTCTCCCGGCAGGTCCTGTTCGAGCACTACTCGGACGCCGAGCTGGTGGAGATCGTGACGAAGCAGGCGCAGGCCGCGGGCTACGTACTGGCGCCGGACACCACCGCCGCGCTCCTCGGCCTGTTCGCCGCGGCGCCGCGCGACCGCACCTTCGGCAACGGCCGGTTCGCCCGGCAGACCCTGGAGTCGATGATCACCCGCCAGGCGGGGCGGCTGAGCCGGCTGGAGGTCGACGACCTGTCGGAGATCAGCCTGCTCCTGCCGTCGGACCTGCCCGTGGGCGCGCGGACGGGCAGCGCCGCGTGAGGGCGGGTGCCGGCGCGCTCCGCCGTACCCTCACCGCGGCGAGCCTGGCCGGGGTCTTCGCGGTGTGCGGCGCGTCCGGGGCGCTCACGCTGTTCCCGGGGGCGGGGCCCGCGCGGGCGGACGCGGTACGGGCGCGCTCCGACGCGGAGCCGGATTCGCTGCCGGGCATGACGCAGACCCTGGCCGACGTCCGGCAGGCCGGGTGCCGCAAGGGGTCGGACCGGGTCAGCGGCCGGGTGCCGTGGGCGCAGGCGTACCTGCGCCCGGACGCGGTGTGGCCGCTGACCGAGGGGGAGGGCGTACTGGTGGCCGTGGTGGGCTCGGGCGTGGACGACACGGCCGGGGTCCTCGGCGGTCGGCTGCAGGCCGGGCCCAGGTTCCACGACGCGGGGCCGGGTGCGGACTGCGTGGGCCACGGCACCTTCGTGGCCGGACTGATCGCGGCGAAGCGGGGTCCGGGCACCGGGTTCGCCGGGATGGCACCCCGGGCGCGGATCCTCTCCGTCACCGTCACAGACGCGGCCGGAAACACCGATCCCGACCTGCTGGCCCAGGGCATCCGGGCGGCGGCCGACGGGGGCGCCCGCGTCATCGACGTGGCCGCCGTCACCCCTGCCGCGGGCGACTCCCTCGCGGCGGCCGTCTCGTACGCCACCGCCAAGGGCGCGCTGATCGTCGCCCCGGCGGCCTCCGACACGCAGGGCAGCAAGGCGCCCGTGTATCCGGCCGCGTACCCCGAGGTGCTCGCGGTGACCGACAGCGGGCCGGGCGGGGCGCCGGCGCGTTCGGCCTCCACAGGCCGGGTGGACCTGGTGGCGCCCGGGGACTCCGTGCTGAGCACGGGCCCCGCGGGCAGCGGTCACTTCACCGCGTCGGGACCGAGCTACGCGGCCGCCGAGGTCGCCGGCGCCGCGGCGCTGGTGCTCGGCTACCGGCCGGGCCTCACCGTCAGCCAGTTGGTCCACCGGCTGCAGTCCACGGCCTACCACCCGGGGACGGCCCTTCCCGACGCGCGGCTGGGCTACGGCTCCCTCGACCCGGTGTCCGCCACGACCACCGTGCTGCCGGAAGAGGGCGAGCTCTCCGTACGGACCCCGGTCCGGCAGCACCTGGACATGCCGGACGCCCCCGGCGACGGGGGCGCGCGGGCGGCGTACGCGGTCACGGGCGCGGCCTTCGCCACGGTGCTGGCCGCGGCCGCCATCGGGTACGCGGTTCCCCTGGGCCGGCGTCGCGGTTGGCGGCCGGGCCGCTATGGGGAGCGCGGTGCGGGAGCGGGTGCGGGAGCCGGTGCGGGAGCCGACGGGGGCCGCTAACGCGCGGTGCGGGCGGCGTTAGGCGGGGTTTAGCGGAACGTTTCCGGGCGCTGACAGGCTCCGTCGAAGCCCCTCCCCACCCCCCCTGCCCGGGAGCAGAGCAGTGACGACATCCATGTTCGACCGCACCGACACGGACACGGCGGCGGCCCCCCTGGACCAGGACACCCTGGACCAGGACACCCTGGACCAGGACACCCTGGCGGAGCTGTACCGGCTCCACGCCCCCTACTTGCTGCGGGCCCTGCTCAGGATGGCCAACGGTGACCGCGGCAAGGCCGAGGACATCCTCCAGGAGACCTTCCTGCGGGCCTGGCAGAACCCGCGGGCGCTGGCGCGCGGACCCGAACACGGCCGCCCCTGGCTGTTCACGGTGGGCCGGCGCATAGCGATCGACCACTTCAGGATGGCCGCCGCACGGGTCAAGGAGGTGGGCGACGAGGCCCAGGACGAGCGGGCGGACACGCAGGACCCCTACGACGAGGTCATCACTGCCCACGACGTGGCCCGCACCCTGCGGAGGCTGCCGCCGCACCAGCGGGAGGTGCTGGTGCACCTGCACTTCCACGACCACACCGCCGCCAGGACCGGCCGCGTCCTCGGCGTCCCCACGGGCACGGTCAAGTCCCGCAACTTCTATGCCGTACGCGCCCTCGCCCCCCTCTTGGAGGCGCGCGGTCTGGCCCCCGTCAACCACCGATCGACCCGTTCCCGGTAGCGGAAGCGGAAGCGAAGGAGAGTCATGGCCTGGTATCAGGGACACTGCCTCATCACAGTGATCGGCGTGGACGCCGACTGGCCCCAGCGGACGGTGGTGACCGTGCACGGGAGCCGGACCCGGCTGGTCATCCCGGGCGTCGTGGGAGCGACCCAGATCGTCGACGCGCCGAGCTGGGATCTGGCGCTGGAGCACCAGTACGACAACGAGTGGCGCCCCAACGTCCGTGCGGTGACGAGCCGCTGGCAGAGCGTGGACGGGGTGGAGAGCCAGGTGGTGCGCAGCAAGGACCACGACTGGCCCGGCCGGACGCAGGAGCGCAACCTGGTCCTGCGGATCGAGCGCATCGGCGCCGGCCAGACCCTTCACCACACCCTCGTGGACTCCGTCCCCAAGGGGACTCCCGCCCGGGTCCCCTCCGTCGGTGCCGACGGAGCCCTCGCGCCGGCCGCCGGCGCCCGGCCCGCGTCGTCGAGCAACGGGATCCCCGCCTCCGGCGCCGTACCCGCCCGTCCCGCGACGACGGCCGGCGCGGGTGCGGCGTCCACGGGTGGCGCGTCCACGGGTGGCGCGTCCACGGGTGGGGCTTCCACGGGCACGGCCCCCTCCGACCGCGGCTACCCCACCACGTCCTCGCACCCGACCACGTCCTCGCACCCGACCTTCAGGCCGAGGTGAGCGGCCGGGGTACCGGCGGGGGCCCGGCCCGTGTCTGAAACGGCGCCGGGCGGGTAGCCGGTCTGGGGAGGCACCCCACATGAGACTCAGTGACTGGATGCTCACCGCCGGTGAACGGGGGAACAGCGCCACCCGGGTGGACCGCCGGCACCCCGACGGAGCCGCCTGGACCCGCGGGAACGAGGCGCGCCCGCTCGTACACGGTGCCACGTACTTCGCGGAGCTCCTGCGCACCGTCCGGGCCCAGCGCCGGGGAGACCTCCTCCTCTTCACGGACTGGCGCGGCGATCCCGACGAACGCCTCGACGGCGAGGGGACGGAGATCGGCGCCGTGCTCGCGGCGGCGGCCGCGCGCGGCGTGATCGTCAAAGGCCTCCTCTGGCGCTCCCACCTGGACGGACTGCGGTACAGCGAGAGCGAGAACCGGCACCTCGGGGAGGAGATCGAGGCGGCGGGTGGCGAATGCCTGCTCGACCTGCGGGTCCGTCCCGGAGGAAGCCACCACCAGAAGCTGGTCGTCCTGCGCCACCCCGGCCGCCCCGCCCTGGACGTGGCCTACGTCGGCGGGATCGACCTGTGCCACAGCCGCAACGACGACGCCTCGCACCACGGGGATCCGCAGGCGATGCCCCTGGCGGCCGTCTACGGTCCCCGGCCACCGTGGCACGACGTGCAACTGGCCGTCCGGGGACCGGCCGTCGGGGACATCGAGGCGGGCTTCCGCGAACGCTGGGAGGACCCGGCCGCGCTGAGCCGCAGCCCGCTCGTCAAGCTGCGGGAGCTCGTCAACGGGGAGGACACCTCGGCGGATCCCCTCCCGCCGCAGCTTCCCGACCCACCGCCCTGCGGCCGCCACACCGTGCAGGTGCTGCGCACCTACCCGAACCGGCTGCTGCGCGGCTACCCCTTCGCGCCCGACGGGGAGCGGAGCGTCGCGCGCAGCTACCTGAAGGCGCTGAAGCGGGCCAGACGGCTCATCTACCTGGAGGACCAGTACCTGTGGTCCCCCGAGGTGGTGGAGTCCTTCGCCCGGGCGCTGCGCGAGAACCCCGGACTGCGCCTGATCGCCGTGATACCGGCCGAGCCCGACCAGGACGGCCGGCTGTCGCGGCCCATGAACCTGGTCGGGCGGGTCAAGGCGCTGGACAAGCTGCGCGAGGCGGGCGGCGGACGGGTGGCGGTCTACGGGCTGGAGAACCGCGCCGGTACCCCCGTGTACGTGCACGCCAAGGTGTGCGTCGTCGACGACGTGTGGGCCACGATCGGATCCGACAACATCAACCTCCGGTCGTGGACCCATGACTCGGAACTCAACTGCGCCGTCCTGGACGAGGACGCGGACGCCCGGGCGCCCGCCGATCCCGCCGGGCGGGGTGACGGCGCGCGGCGCTTCGCGAGGGAACTGCGGCTGGAACTCTCCCGCGAGCACCTCGACGCCCCCGGACCCGGCTCCCCCGAGTCCGAGTCCGACTCGCCCGGCGCCCCGGACCCGTTGTGCGACCCGGTAGGGGCCTTCGAGGCGTTCGCCGCGACCGCTGCCGCGCTGGACGCCTGGCACGAGGGCGGCGGCCGCGGCCCGAAACCGCCCGGCCGGCTGCGCACCTACCGGCCGCCCGAGTTCTCGTACGCCGAGAGCCGCCTCACCATGCCGCTGTACCGGCTCCTCGTCGACCCGGACGGCCGTACGTTCGGCCTCCGGCGGCGCAACGCCTTCTGACGGCGGCGGGCCGTCTACGTCAGGGCGGCCACGACCTCGAGTGCCGCGCGTTCGCCCTCGGTCGCGCCGCCTTCCATGAAGCCCTGGAAGTCGTAGCTGCAGTGCTCGCCGCCGATGTGGACGTTGCCCTGCGCGGTGCCCTCGTAGCGGGCGTACCGGTGCAGGTATCCGGTGGGCCAGTAGGAGTACGCGCCCAGCGAGAAGGGGTTGCGGTGCCAGGCGGACAGTTGGGCGCGTCCGTTCCAGGCGGCTCCGGTGCCCGGGAAGAACGCGTCGATGCCGGTGAGCGTCCGGGTGGCGAGGGCTCGTACGTAGGGGTCGGTCTGGGTGGCGAAGGGGGTCGCGGGGGTGAGCGCGCCTGCCGGGGTGCCGCCCCCGTACTGGAGCAGGATGCCTCCGTTGCCGGGCTGGACCTTGGTGGTGTCCCAGGTCTGCTGGAGGCCTGAGTCGGTGAAGCAGTCGCCGGCGCTGACTCCGGGCCACGGGCCGCTGCCACGCCAGGGCCGGCTGGTGAACTGCATGTTGAGCTTGGTGCAGTGGCCCATGCGGGCATCGCGCAGGAGGTCGCGCATGAGGGGGTCGAATCCGGCCGCCGTGAGGTCGATGCGCTGGAGTACGGGCAGCGGTACGCACAGGACGGTGTGGTCGGCGGTCACGGTGCGGGTGCTGCCCGCGTCGTCGAAGGTCAGGGTCTGGGTCCCGTCGGCGTTGGCCCTGACGGCGGTGAGTTCGCGGCCCATCAGCAGGGATCCGGCGGGCAGGGCCTGGGCGATGGCGTGGGGAAGCCGGTCGTTGCCGCCCGTGATGTGGTAGCGCTCGTTGGACAGGCCCCAGACGTTGAAGTGGCCGGGGTTGGGCTGGTAACCCATGAGGAGGACCAGGGCCAGGGCCGACTGGTCGACGGTGTCGGCGCCGTATTCGACGGCGTAGGCGACGTCGATGAACCGGCCGAGGCGTGAGGTGTGGCCGCCCGGGACCCGGGTCTCGATCCACTGGTACAGGGACATGTCGTCGAGGGCGGTGCCGGCGGGGGTGGTGGAGTTCCACGTGACCTCGCCCGCCGCCTGGAGGTCGCGGCGCAGCGCCTGGTAGACGGCCTTGAAGTCCTCGTCGGCCTGGGCGCGGGGGTAGTAGGCGCCGCCGAACCAGAGGACTTCCTCCGCTCCGTTCGGTCCGCCGCCGAGGAAGTCCTCGGTGGGGAGGCCGAAGCGGCGGCACAGTTCGAGGATCTTCTTGTGGCTCGTGTCGATGAGCTCACCACCGATCTCGGAAGTCTGGCCGTAGGCCCAGTGGTCGCGCTGGGTCCACATGCGGCCGCCGACCCGTGTGGGGTTCGCCTCGTAGACGGTGCAGGCGATGCCCGCGTCCTTGAGGGTGAGGGCGGCGGTCAGGCCTGCGATGCCCGCACCGATGACGGCGATGCGGGGGGTGCCCGTCGACGGCTTCTCGCCGTCCGGGGCCGTCTGCGCCCGTGCGGGAACGGCGGCGACGGCGCCGGCCAGGGTCGTGCCCAGACCGAGGGCCGCGGCGCGCTCCAGCAGAGCGCGACGGCTCAGTCCCCGCACGTCCGCGGTGGGCAGGGCCAGGCGGCGGGCGGCGGCGTGTTCGGCGGCGAGTCGCTTGAGTGCGTGCATGACGGAGGTTCGGGCCATGGCGGGTGGCTCCCGGGTGTCAGACGTTCGCGGCGGAGGGGGAAGTGCTCTCGGCGGTGGGATCGGTGGGATCGGTGCGTTCGGCGGCGTCTTCGAGGACGACCCGGCCGATGACCTCGTAGCGCTCGGGCGCCTTGTACTTGAGGTAGACGCCGAGCGCCAGGCCGCCGAGGAAGACGGTGGCGACGATCCAGGGGATGAGGGTGAAGACGAGGGAGTCGGCGGCGAGTCCGGCCGCTGTCTTCATGTTGAGGACCAGCAGGACGACGACGGCGCCCATCGCGAGCCCGCCGAGGAGCGGGGCGGTGAAGGTCTTGAACCAGTGCCGGTCCTCGGGGTGGTTCTTGCGGAAGTAGCCGATCACGGCGAAGGAGCAGAGGGTCTGGACGATGAGGATCGCCATCGTCCCGAGGATCGCGAGCAGGGTGTAGAGGTGGATGTAGGGGTCCTGGCCGGTGAGCCAGAACGCGGCGACGAGGGCGACGGCGATGGCGCTCTGCACGAGGGAGGCGATGTACGGGGATCCGTGCTCGGCGTGGGTGCGGCCGAGCGCCGGGTGGAGGAAGCCCTCCCGGCCGATGGCGTAGAGGTAGCGGGCGGCGCACTGGTGGAAGGCCATGCCGCAGGCGAAGGATCCGGTCAGGAGCAGCCACTGGAAGGAGTCGACGGCCCAGGATCCGAGGAACTGCCGGGTGGGCGCGAAGAAGAGGTCCAGGGGGCTGGCGGAGGCGGACAGCTCGACGGACGCGGAAAGGCCGTTGCCGGCGATGGTCATCCAGGAGACGTAGATGTAGAAGAGACCGACGCCGACGACCGAGATCAGGGTGGCCTTCGGGATCACCCGCTTGGGGTCGCGGGACTCCTCGCCGTACATGGCGGTCGATTCGAAGCCGACCCAGGACCAGAAGGCGAAGAAGAGGCCGAGCCCGGCGGACGTGCCGGTGAAGGCGTTCTTCGGGTGGACCGGTTCGAGCGGGATGCCGTCCGGGCCGCCGCCCGCGAGCAGCACGGCGGTGGCGACCGCGAAGAGGACGGCTATCTCGCCCACCAGCATCACGCCGAGCGCTTTGGCGGTGAAGTTGATGTCGAAGTGCGCGAGGACGACGGTGACGCCGAGCATGGCGGCCGCGTAGAGGATCCAGGGCAGGTCGAGACCGAGCTGGTCGTGCACGGTCGTCTTGGCGAAGTAGGAGAAGACGCCGACGATCGAAGCCTCGAAGACGATGTAGGCGAGGACCGCGAGCATCCCGGAGGCCATGCCGGCGATCCGGCCCAGGCCGTGTGAGATGTATCCGTAGAACGCGCCGGCCGCGGTGATCCGCTTGGCCATGGCGACGTAGCCGACGGCGAAGACCGTCAGGACGAGGGTGGCGAAGAGATATCCGGCCGGGGCCCCGATGCCGTTGCCGAAGCCGACGGCGATCGGCAGGTTGCCGGTCATCGCGGTGATCGGCGCGGCGGTGGCCACGGCCATGAAGACCACCCCGACCAGGCCGACCGAGTTCGCCTTGAGCCGGTGTACTTCACCGGTGGGAGTGTGGGACATGGACGTCCTCTCGACGCAGGCGGCGGATAGCCGATGGCAAGGCGGCCACTCTCGTACCGCGTGACCTGCGCCACAATCGACACAAGGACTGCCAATCGGCGGGCGGGGGCGACGAACTGTCGACCCGTCAGGTCTCTGGACCCGATCCGTAACCGCCCGGTGATGTGCCCGGAACCCTCGAGCGGCCGGCCTTCGCCCGCGGGGTGCGGCCTCGCTCACACCGCGGGAGGGGCCTCGTACGGCGGCCCGCGGCCGACCCCCGGCCGCAGGGGCGGGACGGCGCCCGCGGATCGGGGGAACCGCCGCGGATCCGGAGCGGATGGACGGGCCAGGTCTGGGCAGCCGCGAGGCATGGCCGTTCTACGAAAGCTCGCCCGCCCTCTGCTCGCCGCCCCGTTCGTCACCGACGGACTGCGTACCGTGCGCCGCCCCGAGCGCGCCGCGGAAGCAGCCGCACCCGTGCTCCGGGCCGCCGGCCAGCGCGTCCCCGCCCTCGCCGGGGACCCGCGGCGGCTCCTGCGCGTCACCGGCACGATCCAGGCGACAGCGGGTCTGCTGCTCGCGACGGGGCGCGCCCCGCGCCTGGCGGCGCTCGCGCTCGCCACCACCCTGGTCCCGACCTCCCTCGCCGCCCACGCCTTCTGGACGGTGGAGGACCCGCAGGAGCGCGCACGGCTCCGCGCCCACTTCCTGACCGACCTCTCCGTCCTGGGAGGGCTCCTCATCGCCGCCGCGGACACCCACGGCAAGCCCTCGCTCGCCTACCGCTCCCGGCACGCGCTCGATCACCGGCACCCGGTGCGGGCCGTCCGCCGGCCCGTGGAAGCGGCCGCCGCCGGTACGGCCCACCGCGCGAAGGCGGTGGCGGCCTCTCTCACCGGCTCCCACTGAGCGGGCCCGGCCCACCGCTGCCGCGCCTCGGTTCCCCGGGTGGGCCGCCCTCCCCCTCGCACGACACCCGGGTCCCGGTTCCACCGGTCAGGACCCGGCCGCGACGACGAGGAACACCCCATGGCAGACGCCCGCCGCACCGCCCCGCGGATGTCCCGCGGCTCGCCGAACGGGCCGACCGCGCTCGGTCCGCGCCTTCTGACACGGACCCTGGCCCTGGTGACCCGGCGCGGCCGAGGCCGCGTCGCGGGCGCCGCGGCCACCTGTGCGACCGCCGCCGAGCACCGGTCGCACGCCGGCCGTCAGGACGGGTCCGGACCGGACGCCGCGCGCCGGCCCCGGGACCAGGAGACCCTTCCCGGGGCCACCGACCTGCGCGAGCGGGCCCACGAGGTGGTCGCCTCGCGCACCACCCGGCCCGAGGAGCTGGCCTCGCTGCTCGCCATGCTGGACCTGCGGCCCGGGCCGGACGCGCAGGGCCCGGCCCGACGAGGACGCAGGCCGCCCCGAGCGCGATGACGCCCGGCGCCACCCCTCGCCGGTGACGCTCCAGCCGAGCGCCTCGGTCCGGAACCGGCCGACCCGCGGATCGCCGCGCCGTGCCGCGCCGTGCCGTGCCGTGCCGTGCCCCGCGTCCCCCGCCCTCCTCGTGCCGCTAGGCCGTGTTTTAGGAAGCGCGGGCGGCCAGCCATTTGGTGAGGTCGCCCGCGATCTGGTCGATGCTGGTCTCGGTGGTGACTTCGTGTTCG
>NZ_JBSGWY010000015.1:0-5678 GCF_053609145.1 Streptomyces sp. NPDC054961
TGGTACCTGCCCGGCCAGTCCTTCGCGGACCCGGTCAACGACTGGTTCAACAAGGTCATCGTCCAGTCCGTGACCCAGCAGGACAGGGTCGGCGGCCAGGTCTCCACCGTCACCGACTACGAGTACACCGGTGGCATCGCCTGGCACCGCAACGACTCCGAGTTCACCGACTCCAAGACCCGCACCTGGGACCAGTTCCGCGGCTTCTCCACCGTCACCACCCGCACCGGTAACGGCAACGCGAGCGAAGCCCCCCGCACCAAGAACGTCACCACCTACCTGCGCGGCATGGACGGCGACGTCCTCGCCAACGGCACCAAGCGCAGTGTGAACGTCGGCGATGCGCAGGGCGGGACCATCAAGGACGAAGAAGTCCTCTCGGGCTTCGTCCGCCAGAGCGAAACCTACGACCGCGATGGTGGAACCGTCGTCTCGGACGAGGTCACGACGCCGTGGATCGGCCCGGTCACCGCGACCCGCGCCCAGTCCGCGGGCATGCCCGCGATCACGGCCCGCGCGGTGAACACCGGCAAGGTGACGACGCGCGCGAAGCTCGCGAACGGCAGCTGGCGTACGGCCGAGCGTTCGTCGACGTACGACACCACGCTCACGACCCGGCCGCTGCAGGTCGACGACAACAGTGACATCTCGCGCACGGACCAGCGTCTGTGCACCACCTTCGAGTACCCCACCGGCCCGGGCGGCGCGGTCACCGAGCTCGCTTCGCGGACGCTGATCGTCTCCGGTGTGTGCGGTCAGACGCCGACCGCGGCGAACACCGTGGGCGACACCCGTTCCCTCTTCGACGGTCTGGCCTACGGCCAGGTCGGCGCGACGGCGAACGGCACGGGTACCGAGGTCCTGGAGAAGTACGACGCGGCCGGCAAGCCGGTCTACCGTCTCAACTCCACCTCCACCTACGACGCCTACGGCCGCGTCACCAGCAACACCAACAAGGTCCGCACCGACGCCACCCACCCCGGCGGCGCCGTCACCACGACCGAATACACCCCGGCCAGCGGCGTCCTGCCGAACATGGTGACGCACACCAATCCGCTGGGCTGGAAGTCGACCACCACCCTCGACATCGGCCGCTCGCAGCCGCTGAAGAGCACGGACGAGAACAACCACGTCGGCGAACGCGAGTATGACGCTCTCGGCCGGGTCGTCTCCATCTGGCAGCCGGGCCAGGAGCGCGCGAACAGTGCGCTTCCGGTGCGCAAGTACTCGTACGCGATGAACGGCACGAACGCGCCGTCCGCCGTTCTGAGCCAGGCGCTCATGAACGACGACTCCTACACGTCGAGCTACTCCATCTACGACGGCCTCGGCCGGGTCCGCCAGACCCAGGTAACCTCGCCAGCGGCTGCGTTTGGCCGGATGGTCACGGACGCGCTGTTCGACTCCCACGGCTGGCAGGTCAAGACCAGCGCCTCGTACTACACGGACCAGGGCGCGCCCTCCGCGGCCCTGTTCCTGCCCAACGGCGGAGTCCAGCCCGACAGTAAGATCCCTGCTCAGACCGTCCAGGTCTTCGACGGCCTCGGGCGGGCGACTGACACCATCACTCAGTCCTTCGGCGTGGAACAGTCCCGCGCCAAGACCGAGTACCCGGGAGCGGACGAAGTCCGCACGATTCCGCCGGCTGGCGGCTTCGCCACGGCGACCATCGCCAACGGCACCACGTCGGTGCTGCGTCAGTACAAGTCGAACACGCCCACTGGCGCGTACGACGAAACGACCTATCTGTCCAACACCCAGGGCCAGGAGCTGTCGCGGAAGGACTCCGCCGGCAACGAGTGGACCTTCACCTACGACCTTCTGGGCCGTCCGGTGAAGACCACCGACCCCGACGCGGGCATCAGCACCACGGTCTACGACGACAGCAAGAACCTCGTCACCGCTATGGACGCCCGCGGCAAGAGCGCGACGACGGTCACCGACCTCCTCGGCCGCACCATTGCGACCTATGAGGGCTCGGCGATCGACCCGGCCAAGCAGGTCGGTGCGTTCACCTACGACACCAAGGCGCTGGGCAAGCCCGACAGCACCACCCGTTACGTGGGCGGCAAGGCGGGCAGCGCCTACGTATCGGAGGTCACCGGCTACGACGGCGGCTACCGCCCCCTCGGCACCAAGATCACCATCCCGGCGGCGGAGAAGGAGCTGGCCGGCACCTACCAGACGACCAACACCTACGACGTCTACGGAATCCTGAGGCAGACGTCTCTTCCCGGGATTCCCAAGGCGGGCCTCGGGGTGGAGACGTTGGGCTTCGGTATCGACATCAGCGGCAACCTCACGGGGTTCGCCGGTAAGATCGGTCTCACCCGAACCCCGTACGTCGCGGACATCCGCTACGACCCTTATGGCCGGGCCATCCGTACCACCGTCGGCGCGGCCGGCACTCAGGTCGTCTCCACGACCGACTACGACGCCGGAACCGGCCGTCCGGTCCGCTCGACGCTGGACAAGCAGACCGCTGCGACCACTAGCGTCGACGTTTTCGACTACACGTACAACAAGGTCGGACAGCTCACCTCGATCGGTGACACCCAGGACGGCACGGGCCGTGACCTGCAGTGCTTCACCCACGACTACCTCGGGCGACTCACCCAGGCCTGGACCGACACCGGTACCCAGACCACGGCCCCCCAGCCCAGCGTCCGCGGCATCGGCGGCTGCACCAATGCCGCCGGCCCCGCGTTCGACGGCACGGGCAAGCCCAGCGTGGGCGGTACCGCTCCGTACTGGCAGCAGTACGAGTACGACGCCATGGGCAACCGCAAGAAGCTGGTGAAGAAGGACGTCACGGGCAACGCGGCCAAGGACGTCACGATCGCCCAGACGTTCGGCCCGAAGAGCAACGCCCCGTCCTCCGACCCGAAGACGGGCGGTGGTACCGGTGGTCCGCACGCGCTGATGGCCTCGACCGAGACCGGCCCGTCCGGCACCAAGGTCACCTCCTACACCTACGACCAGTCCGGCAACACGGCGTCCGTCACTGACACCGCCGGCACCAAAACCCTGACCTGGAACGGACAGGGCAAGCTCGACAAGATCGTCGGCACCGGCGAGAGCGCCGGCACCAGCTACCTCTACGACACCAGCGGCAACCAGCTCATCCGCCGCGACCCCACCAGCACCACCCTCAACCTCGGCACCGACCAGCTCACCCTGGACACCGCCAGCGGCAAGGTCTCCAACGTCCGCACCTACGGTATGCCCGGCGGCCTGTCCATCACCCGTACCACCAGCACCACCAGCGGCTCCACGCTCACCTACCAGAGCGCGGACCACCACGGCACCGGCGGAGTCCAGTTCAAGGCCTCCGACCTCAGCCACATCCGCCGCGCCTCCGACCCGTTCGGCAACGAACGCGGCACCCAGCCCGCCCCCGGCACCTGGGCCGGCGACAAGGGCTTCATCGGCGGCACCAAGGAGAAAGCCACCGGCTTCACCCTCCTCGGCGCCCGCGAATACGACCCCACCACCGGCCGCTTCATCAGCCCCGACCCCATCATCGACGCCGGCGACCCACAACAGTGGAACGCCTACGCCTACTCCAACAACAGCCCCATCAACAAGACGGACCCCACTGGCCTGAGGGTTGACTGCGGAAAATGCTCCGTTGAGCAGCAGCAGGAAGAGAAAACCGTCGCACCTGCTGTCTGGGGTAAAGCGCCTGCGGACCAAGGGCCGGACGACACGGAGCTGAAGCAAGCCAACAGCAATGTCGCCAAGGCGAAGAAGAAGCGCGACCAGCTCATCGACGAGGTCGTCGACATGGTCGGCGACCTGATCGGATACAACGACGCCCGTGACTGCTTCACCAAGGGCGACGTCATGGCCTGCATCAACACGGCCCTGAACTTCGTCCCCTGGGGCAAGCTCTTCAAGGCCGTCAAGATCGGCATCAAGGCCTTCAAGATCTACAAGGAAGTCAACAAGGCCTACGACGCGATCCACGAGGCCGAACGCGGAGCCGCAAAGGCCGCCGAGGCATACAGCACGGCGAAGAAAGCCCTGAAGGAAGCCCGCGACGCCGAAGCCAAGGCAGCCAAATCGGCATCGGAAAAAGCCGCCAAGGAATCCGCCAGCGACAGCGCCGGAACCGAAGCCAAAGCGGTAGCAGACGAAGCCGACGCGGCGAAGGTAGACGGCGGCGGCGGTGACGCCCCATCGACTGCAAGCAAGTGCAACAGCTTCCCCGCAGGCGTACGCGTCCTGATGGCCGACGGCTCCGCGAAGTCCATCGAGGACGTCAAGGACGGCGACGTGGTCATGGCCACCGACCCGCAGACCGGCGAAACCCGTCCCAAGACGGTCACCACCACCATCACCACCCCCGACGACAAGGACTTCACCGACCTCACCCTCACCGACGAGGCGAGCCCTCGCGGACCGCCCGCGAAGATCACCTCCACCTACCACCACCCCTACTGGAGCGAAACCCGCCACCAGTGGACCGACGCCGGCGAACTCAACGTCGGTGAGCAGCTCCGCCAGCCCGACGGCACCACCCTCACGGTCACGGCAACCCGCAACTACCCGCACGCCGTCACCACGCACAACCTCACCGTCGACGACCTCCACACGTACTATGTGCTGGCTGGAGCGACATCCGTCCTGGTCCATAATTGCCCGCTCTCCGATGCTACGGACCTTGACTTGTCTGCAACTGCTCTGGCACCTACCGCAACAAAGGGAAACAAGGGATTCAATCCCAAATACAACTTGAATGAAGCCGGTAGGGCAACCCAGAAGCACACGGACCCCATTAAGCGGACAGTAGATCACGTAGCAAAGTATGATCCCTACCTACAGGGCGCAGACCGCATCAAGGATAAGGAAGCTCTGAACGCGGCAGGAAGGGACGTCCTTGCTGACGTACTTGGAAATCCAGCCAACACGAGAACAATCTCAGCAGCGTCGGCGCACTACGGAGGGTCTGTGCTAGACATCGTGAACACCACCACGGGGGTGGGAGCTAGATGGAGCCTGCGCAACGGGGGAGCCTTGACGTTTGAGGGGTGGCTGTGAGGAAGTTTTCTGCGCAGGGTCGGGAATATTTGGCCATGACAATCCTGAGCGACTTCGACGACTTCGACTCAATGGAAGTTGCAGAGTTGATTGACGGAAGGCGAGGCGATCTTCTATTGGAATTTCGTTTCGACTCAAACTCGGCACGCTTGACCACTATCGGGGCAGAGGTGGAAATCCCTCTGCTTAGAGCAGCTCTTGAAGTCTTCAGGGAAGAATTTCTTGAGCCGCTACGCCTGGCAGGGGAGCCTCGCCCTCCTTGGTAATGGACCCTGAGATCAAGATCGGACGCTGTACCCAGGCAGGGTGTGCGACTCCACGGCTGTCGAGAGCGCCCAATAAATAGCTAGAGGCCCCACCGGAATGCCCGCTCCGGTGGGGCCTCCGGCCTTCGTGACGGCAGCAGTTGACGGCAACGCGGCTGCACCTGTGCCGCATGGAGCGGCGGGTCGTCGCTGTTGCCAGGCCGGCCAGCGGTTTTGGCGTGACGAAGCGAGCTGTTCAGAGTTTCTTTACTTGATCAAGGCGGCCCGCTGTCGCGGGCCGCGGGCCCACCGGCCCCCCGGGGGCGCCCCCGCGCGGGGGGCGGGACCCCGTTGCGGGCGCCCCCGAGGTGGGAGGGGGGGCCAAGCCGC
>NZ_JBSGWY010000015.1:5688-35647 GCF_053609145.1 Streptomyces sp. NPDC054961
CGGCCGCGGGTTATGGGGTGACCAAGCTAGCGGAACTGTGTTTCTTAAGTGGAACCCGCGGCCCGCGTGGCGGGGGCCGCGCGCACTCCGGCCCCTCGGGGCCGCCGCCCGCTCCTGCCTCCGCCCCGCTTGCCGGCGGCCCCGCTGGTCCGAGCGCGCAACACCACCAGCAGGCACTGTTCTGGGGCTCTGCCCCAGGCCCCGGCCCTCTCTCCGAGGGGGAAGAGGCCGAGTTCGGGTGCAGCTCCGTCGTGGTGATGGGTGGTCTGGTCGCGGGAGGGGTCCCTCGTCGCCCGGCCCCCGGAGGCGTACCAGGAACCCCCGGGGGCCGCCAAGGCCAAGCGCAAGCGTCACGAGGTGAGCCTTGGCGGCCCCCGGGGAACCCTGGTACGGCGAAGCTGCCCGACCGACGAGGGACCCCTCCCACTCAGGCCCCAATTCTGCTGGCGGCTCGGCCCTGCCGGGTGTGGACACCTGCTCGGCACCAAGCGCGGTGGTGGGTCAGCGCTTCGGGCGGGTATCTCCCGGATAGCCCTCGGTTGACTCGTCGGACCGGCGTACCGTGGCGCTGGAGGTGGTCAGCATGACTACGGAACTGGCGGACAACGTCCGTAAGTACCGGCGTCGGGCCGGGATGAGCCAGGAAGAACTGGCCCACGCCGCAGGCGTCTCGCCGGGGACGGTGCGCAAGGTCGAGCAGGGTGGCACGGTCCGCATGGAAACCCTTCACACCCTCGCCCGCGCGCTGAGCTTAACCACAGCAACGCTCTTGGCGCCGGACGCTCCAGAGCCCGTGGGCCGTTCGGAGGACCCGAACCGCGTCAACCTGATCCAACTCCGCGCGGCCCTCACCCCACCAGTGGGACTCACCGACTCCGACGGAGAGAGCGCCGAGGAGGAGCCGAACCTGCGCCGCTTCCGCCGTACGGTCCACGACGGTGCGGTGCTCTACCACTCCGACAGCTACAAGAGCGTCGCATCCCAACTGCCCGCGCTCTTGCGGGACGCGAACAGCGCGGTCGTCCACTTCGACAGTGGCGAGGAGCACAGTCAGGCGCTCCTGGCCCGTGCCGAGGCATTGCAGCTGGCCGGGCGGTACCTGACGCAGGTACGGCAGTACGACCTCGCCTACACCGCCCTGGCCGGCGCGATCACCGACGCACGCCGGGCCGGGGACACACTCACCGGGGCATCCGGCGTGATCGGGATGTGCTGGCTGCTCCTGCGCCAGGGCCGGCTGGACGAAGCCGAACAGCTCGCCTCCCAGACCGCCGACCTGATCGAACCGAGACTGTCCCGCGCGACGCCGGACGAATGCGCGGCATGGGGATGGCTGGCACTGCGCGCCGCGGCTGCCGCAGGCCGCAACAACCGGCCCCAGGAAGCCCGCCACTACCACCGCGTCGCGAACACGGCGGCATCCGCCGTGGGACGGGAGTACACCGGCTCGTTCTTCCGGCACTGGACGACCTTCGGGCCGCTCACCGTCGGCATGAAGGGCGTGGAAGACGACATGATCGTGGGAGACGCCCGCGCCGTCGTCCGCAAATCCGGCGAGGACGCCATGTCACCCAAGGCGTGGAAGAGCGCCGGGCGGCCGAGCGGCGAAAACTGGAACCGCCACCGCCTGGACGTGGCCCGCGCGCACGCCCGGACCAACGACCTGTCCGCGGCGATGGACGAGCTGACCGGAGTCCGCCGTGCATCCCCGGAGTGGCTGAGGCATCAGCGGATGGCCGCCGAGACCATGCAGGAGATCCTGAAGAAGCGCAAGCGCACCCTCACCGCCGAGATGCGCGACATGGCCTCCTACCTGGCCGTCGTCGGATAGGTGCCACGCAACGCGATACTTCCGGCACCCTCCGTCGCCAACTGGCATGCCTGATGGATGGAGTGACGGACCGTCGCACCCTACGGTCGCCGTATTCCATTCGGCGACCCAGGTGGGGGTGCACGGTGAGCACATCCAGGACCGACGCGGACCGCATGCGCCGCAGAGATCTCCACGACGCGGCAGCAGGCGTGACCGGTCCTCGCTTACTGCCGTGGACGACTCAGGACGGGAACCCCTGCTACCTCAGCACCGACGGCAGGGGCTACCTCTCCTCACTCGCCGACAGCATCGAGGAAGTACAACTCGACATGGGCGAGGAACTCCTCGGGTACGCCCGTAAGGTCGTGGCCCCCGGAGCCAAGGAGCTGTCGGCCGTCGAATACCGGTGGCTCGCCTGCCGGCTGACCGAAGCCCTGGCGGACGCGCTCCGGGTCGCCGAATCACGCGGCGACCGCATCCCCGACCCGCCCGAGAACCCCGGCTCCTGACGGCAGTAGCGACGGCAACAACCACGGATTCCGGCGCACAACCACGGACAACAGTGGACGCCAAAACCCCTCCCCACCTGCATAAAAGCAGCTAGAGGAGGGGCTGCCAGCACACGTACTATGTGCTGGCGGGGGCCACACCGGTCCTGGTTCACAATTGTGGAACCGCAGATCCTTTCAGTCTCAAGCGAACTGAAGCACTTTCCGGTAATGCATCCAAACGGAACGTGGACAACCTGACGGCTTCCATGAAGGAAGGTGGCTGGCAGGGTGACCCAATCAAGGTTGCGCAGCATAACGACGAGTTGTACATCCTGGACGGTCACCACCGTGTCGCAGCGGCCAAGCGTGCGGGGATCGATGTCCCATATCAGGTTGTGCCGGAACAGGAACTGATAGCCCGCTACTCGGGCGGCATCGACGATGTGATTACTGCATGGGCTGAAGTGGGGCCCGATAAACTCGTGAACCGCCACAGGAGGCCGGGGTACAGATGATGAGCAACGTATCCACCGAAGTGGCGGAGTACATTGAGGCCCTGGCTCGTGTTCAGTCGGAAGTCCTCCGAAGCATCCCTGACCTGGGTTCGAGTCTGGCGGCGATCGTGAGGCGTGTGCGTGCACATGAGCTGTCAAAGTCAGGATCAACCTCGGGCGGGATCGAGTACGCAGTGCACGGGAACGGTTGCCTGTTTGTATCGAGTGATGGTCGTGAAATCGATGTCGACTTCCTTGTCGATGGAACCCCTGTATTCGATTCGTGGCGAATTGAAAGATTCTCCTTGAGCCGGGGGTTTGCCTCGAAGGTCACGGCAGATGAGTTGATCCAGGAGTGCCGTCGCATGGCTTCATCTGGGACTCTCGAAGAGGTCCGTGAAGGATGGTTCTCGGTGAAACCTGAGCAATCTACTGATGGTCAACTGATAGGCGATAGTCAGGGCTAAGCGTTGCAATAGAGCAGGTACGCCAGAGGCCCCACCGGTCGATCTTCCGGTGGGGCCTCTGGCATGTGCTGGAGTGAGTCTTTTCCAACCTCAGGTTGCGGTGTGGTGGAGGACGAGGACGGCCTTCACGATGCCGGTGATCCGGTTGTGCTGCAGCGGAGTTTCCGCAGTAGGCGCCAGCCCTTCAGGACGGCCATGGCTTGCTCTCCGACGCAGCGGATCTTGGCGTGGCTGCTGTTGTGCCGCCGCTTCCAGCGCTTGAGTCGGCGGCCCCGGAAGGGGACTCGGATGTGGCGGCCGGTGCCTCGGTATGCCTTGTCTGCCCAGCATTTCAGCCCCGTGGCGGCGAGCGCGTCGACGATGCCATGGCTTCGGGCAGCGGTCAGGTCGTGGGTGGAGCCGGGAAGGGCCGGCGATGCCCAGAGCGGTCGGCCGAACGGGTCGGTGAGGACCTGGACGTTCGTGCCGTGCCGCTTGTGCCTGCCCGAGTAGTACGGGGTTTCGGCAGCGATCCGGTCGATCGGCGGCAGCGTGCCGTCCAGGATCACGTATGCCTTCGTCCGGGCCGTCTCCATCGCCTCGGCCAGGGTCGGGGCGAGAGCGGCCAAGACCTCGATTGCCTCGCGTATGGAGCGGTACACGGTCGCGATCCCGATGCCGAACCCGGCGGCGAGCTGGGCATAGGTGTCGCCGCACCGCAGATGGGCCAGGGCAAGCAGGGCCTGGCGGCCGGCCGGCAGGCGCCGCCACCGCGTGCCGATCTCCCGCTGCCGGACGGCGAGCTGCTCGGTCAGGTGGCGCAGGGTACGGCTGGACAGATCGATCGACGACGGGTAGACAAGCACGCGAAGCTCCTGGCGGACATGGGTGATCTTGGTCGAGAACCCGTCTGCCAGGAGCTTCGTCGTTGCGTACAGACCTTGAGCATCAACGGCCCGACATCGCAGGCAGGTTGGAAAAGGCTCAGTGTCTGACGGCAGTAGTTGACGGCAACGTCAGCGGATGGGTGCTGCGCAGGGTGGCGGTTCGTCAGGGTCGTCGGGTTGGCCGGCGGTTTCGTCGGAGCGCCGGAGGGTGAGGCCCAGGAGGTCTATGGCGTCCCGCTGGAGCCGGAGTCTGACGTGGGCGTAGACGGTGGCGGTGACGCCGATGTGGGCGTGGCCGAGGAGCTCTTTTATCACAACGAGTTCGACGCCTTGCTCCAGGAGCAGGGTGGCGGTGGAGTGCCGTAGGTCGTGGAAGCGGATGCGGCGGAGCCCGGCCCGATCGAGGAGTGCACGGAAGCTGCGATTGAGGTTCGCGGGATCGATCGGCCCTCCCGCCGGCGCCGCCGGACCTGCCCGAGCACCCGGACTACCCCCATCTCCTCGCCGTCTTCAACGAGGCGACCGGACCACTGCGGGCCGAGGACGTCTGCGATCTCCTCGGCCACGAACTGCTGCCGAAGGACGTCGAAGGCACCCGCGCCAAGCTGAAACGCCTGGCCAAGCTCGCCATCCTCACCGAGATCGACATCGGCAGCTTCACCAGGAAGCCATAGCGCCGACCCCACCGCGACCAGCAGCGCCGACCTACCTCACCCGGACATGGACATCACGTTACGAACCGCCCTCTGAGTGCTACGCCAGGCGCCAAGTCGGCAGCGGGGGCAGCGGCGGGGTTGAGTGCGGGAGCGACCTCCACGTGCGGGGTGATCGCCGTCGAGCCAGTGGGTGCCGGGCCGGTCAGGGCGTGGTTGAGGGTGTAGATGGCTCGACGGCGTCGGACGCCGGGCCCCGAGGCGCGGTCGGGGGCCGGGCGGTTCAGGCGGGCCGGGTGGCGGTCTCGGCCGGCGGGGCCGGGAGGATGCCGTCCGCTATCAGGCCGGCGAGGACCGCTTCGCCGACGGCCATGACCGCCGTCTGGGGGCGGATCATCACCGTGATCTCGCTGATCAGGCCGCCGGGGGCGAGGTGCAGCATGTCGATGCCGTGCACCTGGCGGCCGTTCACGACCGTGCGGAAGGGCAGGACGGTGGCCGGGCCCTCCGTGCCCTCGGCGCCGGCGGCGGCGGATTCGGCCCTGCCCTCGAAGTGGCCGACGTAGTGGAAGCCCTCGAAGGTGCGCAGGAGTACGCGGAAGAGGGCCATGACCGCCGGCTTGCCCTCGAACGGCTTCGACTTCACCGGGCTGTTGAGCCGGACGTCCTCGGTGAACAGGGCCTCGAGGGCGGCCAGGTCCTGGGCGGCTACGGCGGCGCGGAACCGGTCGGCGGCCGTCGGGTGGGTGGTCGTGCCTGCGCTCGCGCCTGCGCTCGTGACCCTGCCCGTGTCCGCGCTCGTGTCCGTGCTCATGGCGTCTCCTCGATAGTCACCGATGTGATTAGTCATTTTCTTGACTATCATGGGCCGGGCGTTCGTGAACAGACCCCCGAGGAGGCGGACCGATGGCTTTGCGCCATGCCGTACTGGCGGCGCTGCTCGACGAGGAGCTGAGTGGCTACCAGCTGGCCAAGTCATTCGACACGGGCGTGGCCAACTTCTGGCATGCCCTGCCGCAGCAGGTCTACGCCGAGCTGGCCAAGCTGGAGGAGGGCGGCCTGATCGCGGGCCGGGAGGTCGTCCAGGACACCCGGCCCAACAAGCGCCTCTTCAAGGTCACCGTCGCCGGGCTGGCCGAGCTGGAACGCTTCACGGCCACCACCACCAAGCCCGTGGCGATCCGCGACGACCTGCTCGTGAAGGTGCAGGCCGCCGAGATCGTCGACACGCAGGAGCTGATCGCGCAGCTCGCGCAGCGGATCACCTTCGCGCAGGCCAAGGTCGAGCTGTTCGAGGCACTGCTGCGCACGATGCGCGGCGAGCGCACCGAGGAGGAGTTCCTGCGCCACGGCGCACGGATCGGCCCCTACCTGACCTGCCTGCGCGGCCTGGAGTTCGAGCGGGCCAACGGGGCCTGGTACGAGCGCACCACGAAGATCCTGAGCGAGAGGCGGGCCGACCGTGCCGAGCGATGAACGGCGTGACCCCCCGGGGCCGGGGCGTCACCCCCTGCGTTACGTGGCCCTCGGCGACAGCCAGAGCGAGGGAGTCGGCGACGGGGACGACCGCACCGGGCTGCGCGGGTGCGCCGACCGACTCGCCGAGCTGATCGCGGCGTACGAACCCGATCTCCGCTACGCCAACCTCGCCGTGCGGGGCCGGCTCGCGGCGGGGGTGCGCGAGGGGCAGCTGGAGCCCGCCCTCGCGCTCCGTCCCGACCTGGCCACCGTCGTCGCCGGCGTCAACGACGTGCTGCGGCCCCAGTTCGACGCCGACGAGGTCGCCGGGCACCTGGAGGCGATGTTCGCCGCGCTCACCGCGCAGGGCGCCCGCGTCGCCACCGTCACCTTCCCCGACATCGCGAAGCTCGTCCCGCTCGCGAAGGGAGCGGCCCCGCGCGTCCACGCGCTCAACGAGCGGATACGGCAGGCGGCCGGGCGGCACGGGGTGGCCGTCGCCGACTTCGCGCTGTACGAGGCGTGCACCGACCCCCGGATGTGGAGCGCGGACCGGCTGCACGCGGGGCCGCTCGGCCACGCCATGATCGCCGCCGGTGTCGCGCACGCCCTGGAACTGCCCGGCAGCGACGACGCGTGGACCCGCCCGCTGCCGGGGCCGCCGCCCCTGGCTCCGTCGGGCCTGCGGGGTGCCGCCGCGGAACTGCGGTGGGCCGTCGGGTTCGCCGGGCCCTGGATCGGCCGACGGCTGCGCGGGCGCTCCTCGGGCGACGGGCGCAGCGCGAAGCGGCCCGAGCTGCTCCCCGTACGCGGCCCCGTGGGCGCGTAGCCCCGCCCTGCCCGCCCTGCCCGCCCTGCCCGCCCTGCCCGTGCTGTCACGGCCTATGGGCCTATGGGCCTACGGGCCTGCGGGTCGGCAGGCCGCGGCAGTCTGGGGCCAGGGGGAGCCCTGGTCCCGGATCCGGGACCAGGGCTCCGGCGCGGTGATCAGGCGCGGGCGATGATCTCGCCGTGCAGGACCGAGAACCAGGCGTCCGGGGACAGTCCCCAGGCGTGCCACGCGTCCGCGATCGCCCTCAGTTCGGGCTCCGTCGCGTGTCCGCCGCCGGTGGCGATGCCGGCGTACGCCGAGTCCGTCGTACGGTCCGCCCACAGTGCGGACCACCACGCGGCCTCGTCCTCGGTCGCGTAACACCACGAGGTCGCGGTGCAGGTCACGTCCGCGAAGCCCGCCTCGCGGGCCCATGCGCGCAGTCGGCGCCCGGCGTCGGGCTCGCCGCCGTTGGCGCGGGCCACCCGCCGGTACAGGTCCAGCCATTCCTCCAGGCCCGGCGTCCGCGGGTACCAGGTCATCGCCGCGTAGTCGGCGTCCCGCGCGGCCACGATCCCGCCCGGCCGGCACACGCGGCGCATCTCGCGCAGCGCCCGGACCGGGTCGCCCACGTGCTGTAGCACCTGGTGGGCGTGGACCACGTCGAAGGAGTCGTCCGGGAAGTCCAGCGCGTGGACGTCGGCCGTGGCGAACTCGATGTTCGCCACGCCCCGCTCCTTCGCGTGCGCGGCGGCCTGCCCGAGCACGTCGGCCGCCGCGTCCACCGCCGTGACCCGGCCGTCCGGCCCCACCAGCTCCGCCAGGTCCGCCGTGATCGTGCCCGGACCGCAGCCCACGTCCAGGACGTCCATGCCCGGACGCAGCGCGCCGATCAGGTAGGCGGCGGAGTTGCGGGCCGTGCGCCAGCGGTGCGAGCGCAGGACGGACTCGTGGTGTCCGTGGGTGTAGACGGCGGTCTCGTGGGAGGCGTTCATGGCCGTGGCTCCTTCGTCGTCGAAGTGCTGTCGAGCTGCTGTCGAAGTGCTGTCGAAGCGCCGTCGACGTGCCGTGGAGGGTGCTGTCGAAGCGTTGGTCTCACCGTAAGGGATCCGTTCGGCATATGAGATATATGTTTTGACATGTGGACACGGGCGCTGCCCCCCAAGGGGGTTGGGCAGGTGGGTGGCAGGTCAGTGGCAGAGCGGATCAGGTGCGAGGAGAGTGAACCCCGGGGAGGGGACGACCCCGGTGAAGGACGGTGAGATCGATGCCGGATCCGCTGCTCGAGCGGCATGCCGAAGCGCTGGCGCTCTTCGGTGAACACGTGCACGCCATCTCGGACACCCAGTGGGACGCGCCGACGCCCTGTAGCGAATGGAGCGTGCGCGACCTCGTCAACCACGTCACCGCCGAGCAGTTGTGGATACCGCCCATGGTCACGGACGGCCGCACGGTCGAGGACATCGGAAGCACCTTCTCCGGCGACGTCCTCGGCACGGACCCGGCCGGGTCCTGGGACCGGGCCTCGGCCGCCGCGCACGTCGCCTTCGAGATACCCGGCGCGCTGGACCGCACCGTCCGGCTCTCGTACGGGCCGGCCCTCGGATCGGCCTACTGCTCGGAGCTGACCGCCGACTGCGTCGTCCACGCCTGGGACCTCGCGCGGGCCATCGGCGCCGACGACCGGCTGCCGGACGGCCTCGTCGAGTTCTCCCTCAAGGAGGTCATGCCGTACGCCAGCGGGCTGGCCGCGAGCGGTATGTACGATGCGCCGTTGGAGGTGCCGGCCGGGGCGGACGCGCAGACGCGCCTGCTCGCCCTGGTGGGGAGGAAGGGCTGAGCCGTCGCTGGTGCCCGGCGTTCCGCGGTCCGAATGTTCCGCGGTCCGATAACGGGTGGTGGGGGGCAAATTATCGTATAAAGGCAGGGTTGGTGGCCGCGGGACGGCAGGAAGAGGTGGCGCGCGGTGTCGGGGATGCAGCGCACGACGGCCGAGGGCCGCGGTCCGGTCCGCTACGGTCCGCCCGCCCCGCAGCCCGGCCTGCCCGTACTGCCCGAACTCACCGCCGTCCTCGCGGCCGCCGCCTGGCGTTCCGCGCCCGAGCCCCCGGGCGGGGGCGTACCCGTACGCTCCGCCGGCGCCCGGCACTGGGGCCGCCGGGGACTGCCGACCGATCCCGACCAGGTGGCCGCCGGACCCGGCGCGCCCGCCCTGCTGCTCGCACTGCTCGGCGCCTACGGCGGCGACGTGATGCTGCCCCGGCCCTGTCCCGCCTGGTGGACGCCGCAGGTCCGACTGCTGGGACGGCGGGCCTACCACGTGCCCACCCCCGCCGAGTGCGGCGGCGTCCCGGACCCGTACGCCCTCCTGGAGACCGTGCGCCGGGTCCGCGCCGAGGGCGGCGACCCGCGCGTGCTGCTGCTCTCCGTCGCCGACGACCCGACCGCGACCGTGCCGCCGCCCGAGCTGCTGCGGGAGGCCTGCGAGGCCGCCGCGTCCGCCGGGTTGTTCGTGGTCAGCGACGAGACCTGGCGCGACACCGTCCACCGGCCGCAGGACACGCTCGTCCTCAGCCCCGCCGAGATGCTGCCCGACGAGGTCGCCGTGCTGCTCGACCTCTCCGGCGCGCTGCTCCCCGCCGGCTGGCCCGCCGCCGTCGTCCGCTTCCCCGGCACCCCGCGCGGTACCTGGCTGCGGGCCCGCACCCTGGACGTGCTCACCGCGACCGGCGCGTTCGTCGCCGGCCCGGTCGCCGGGGCCGCCGCGCACGCCCTGGACGAGCCCGGCCCCGTCGCCGGACGCGCCGTCGCGGCCGCGGCCCTGCACGGGGCGGTGGCCGCGGCCGCGCACCGTGAGCTGCTGGCCGTCGGGGCGCTCGCCCGGCCGCCGCGGGCCGGCCGGCACCTCTACGCCGATCTGACCCCGCTGCGCGCGGGCCTCGCCCGCAGCGGGGTCGGCGACGCGATGGAACTGGAGGACTGGCTGGGCGGGCGGCTCGGCGCCCCGACCCCCGGCGGCCAGCGGTTCGCCGACGAGCCGGTCGCCCTGCGGGTCCGGCTCTCGACGGGGCCGCTGCTGGGGGCGACCCCGGAGGAACGGCTCGCCGCGCTCACCGCGACCGACCCCCTCGAACTTCCGTACGTACGGGACTCCCTGGACCGGCTGCGATCGGTCCTGGCCGGGCTGTCCGACTGATCTCCGACTGATCTCCGGCTGATCGCTGGCTGATCTCCGGCTGATGCCGGTCGGACCCCGTCCGGCGGCTGTCCGAGTGAGGTCCGGCCGATCCGATGTCCGGGTGACGTCCGGCTGACGTCCGGCTCCGCGCCCGGACCGGCCGGTCATCGGCGTACGCGCCGCCAGAGGGGCGGGGCCGCGCTGACGGTCAGGGCGAGGGCCACCGCCAGGGCCACGCCCTTCCAGGGCTCCGAGAAGAGGGAGCCGCCCAGGATGCCGATCAGGCCGTAGGTCGCCGCCCAGGCCAGGCAGGCCGGGCCGGCGCCGCGGGCGAAGCGGCGCAGGGGGAGTTCCGCCAGCAGGCAGGCGAGCATCACCGGGATCCGGCCGCCCGGGAGCAGCCGGGAGACCACCAGCACCACGACGCCGTTCTCGTCCAGCTTCCGCTGGGCCTGGCCGAGGCGCTCGGGCGTGGCCCGCCGGCGCAGGACCTCCAGCCAGCGCGAGCCGTTGCGCGAGTGGACCCCCCGGCGGCCCAGCCAGTAGAGGGCCAGGTCCCCGACGAACGCGGCCAGCGAGGAGACCGCGAACACCAGCAACAGGCCCAGCGGAAAGGACTCCTGGTGGAACGCCACCACCGCCGCCGTGCTCACCAGCGCGCCCGTGGGAATGACCGGCACCAGCGCGCCCAACGCCACCATGACGAACAAGGTCGGGTATCCGACCGCCTGTTGGGTGGACTCGGAGGGGGTCTGGCCGGCCGCTTCCGCCAGCTGCCACAGGGCCGAGGGTACGGTCACGGCAGCCGCACCCGTTCGCCGTGCGCGGGCACCCGGACCGTCACCTTGGGAGCCTCCAGCCCCGCGCGGCGCGCGAACTCCTCGCCCGGCGCGTGGAATTCGTGCGGCCGCACCGCGTCCATCCCGATCGGCCAGTACGTCCCCCAGTGCACCGGGACCGCCGCCGCGGGCGCCAGCCGGGCCAGGGCACGCGCCGCGCCCGCCGCGTCCAGGTGTCCCGGGCCGAGGTAGGGGCCCCAGCCGCCCACCGGCAGCAGGGCCACGTCCACCGGCCCGACCTCGTCGGCCATCGAGTCGAACAGCCCGGTGTCCCCGGCGAAGTACGTCCGCGACGTGCCCTCCACCACGTACCCGAGCGCGGGCGCGCGCTGCGGTCCGAACGGCAGCCGCCTCCCGTCGTGACGCGCGCTGACCGCCCGTACCCGCAGCGGTCCCCGGACTCCCGTGCCGTCCCGCGCGGACTCCCGGGCACCGCCGCCCGCGAAGGAGAACGCGTCGCCCGGGGACATCTCCGTGACCGCCAGACCCCGCACTCCCGCGATCCGGGCCAGACCCGGCACCGCCCGCCGCGCCCCGCGGGGCACCAGCAGCCGGGTCCCGGGCGCCATCCGCGCCAGCGAGGGCAGGTGCAGGTGGTCGGAGTGCAGGTGCGAGACGAGCACCGCGTCCGCGACCGCCGCCTCCGGCGGGGGCGGCGCTCCGCGGCGGCGCCGCAGGTGCGCGAGGCGCCGCGCGAACAGCGGGTCCGTCAGCAGCCGGACTCCGGAGTCCTCGACCGTGCACGTGGCATGACCCCACCAGGTGACCTGCACCGGCACGTGTGCCCCCCTCCCGCTTCCCGCCCGCACAGGCCGCGCGCCGAACGGGCTCGAGTCGAGCCTAAAGGCTGCCCGGTGGAACCGCCCGGAACCAGGTGGGGGGACCCCCTCCTCGCCGACCGCGGATCGGAGTAGGGTCGGGCGGCATGGATGAGCTGCGCGTGGCCGCGATCGCCAGCCTGGCCCCGCTCGAAGACCTCGACGCCGATCCGTTCGCCGTCGACACCCGGAGTCAACAGGCCATGTGCGCCCGCTGGGCCGCGGGCCGGGGCTACGTGGTGACGAGGCACCTGCTCGTCTACGGGCTGCGCGCCGACCACTGCGGGCTCTGGCACGACGTCGACGCAGGCCGGGTCGATCTGTTCGTCGCCGCCAACCGCCGGGTACTGGGACGCGCGCTGCACTCCGTGGACGAGTTCGCCGCCGAATGCGAACGACGCGGCGTGCGACTGGAAACCGCCGGGCTCGACGAACCGCGCTACACCTCCGCGATGAAGGCCGAAGTGCACCGCCGCCTCTCCATGCCGACCGCGGGCTACGACGGCACGTAACGGCCACCCCACATCCGGGCACCCCGCCACCCCGGCGCCCGGGCCCCCGGCCCTCCGCCACCCCCCCCGGGCCCGCCGCCACCCTCCGTACGCACATGCGCCACCTGTGCCATCCGGCCGGGCCGCCGCCGCTGTGCGAGCCTGGAGGGAGCGTGGGACGGGGGCTCGTCGGCGCGGTGCGGGCCACAGCGGTGAGGCGGGTGCGGAGTGTTGCGAGGCCGGTGGCGGAGCGCGGGCGGCGCCCTGGTGCGGATCAGCCTGGTCTGGGCGGTGTCCACCCTCACCATGCTCGCCCTGGCCGGCATCCTCCCCGACTTCCGGCTCCAGGCTGCCGGCGGGGACCACGACAGCATCACGCAGATCGGGTTGACGGCCGCGATCGGCGCCGGAGCGTTCGGTCTGCTGAGCGCCCTCGTCTGGCCGGTCGTCGTCCGCGCCCTGCTGCTCGTACCGGCCCTCGTGCTGGGCCTCCTGGTCTTCTTCCTCAACGGCTCCCTGCTGCTGATAGCCCTCAGCCTGATCCCGGCCGGCCGCGGCGAGGCCGCGCCCGAGACGGCCGTGGTCGTCGCCGCGGTCATGTCCGCGGTGGCCTCGGCCACGTCCACCGCACTCGCCGTACGGGACGACGAGGCCTACCGGCGCCGCCTGTACCGCCTCGCCGACCGGCGCCGCCGCCGCCAGCGCCGCGACGCCGGGCCCGGCGCCGGGGAAGGCGCGCCCGGCCTGGTCTTCCTCCAGCTCGACGGGGTCGGGTACGAAGTGATGCGGCACGCCGCGGGCAGCGGGCTGATGCCCACCGTGGCCGAGTGGCTCGACCGCACCCACCGCATCAGGTCCTGGCGGACCGACTGGTCCAGCCAGACCGGCGCCAGCCAGCTCGGCATCCTGCACGGCTCCAACTTCGACGTCCCGGCCTTCCGCTGGTACGAGAAGGACACCGGCGAGGTCGTGGTCTGCAACCGGCCGACCAGCGCCGCCGAGCTCCAGCGCCGCGCCGTCGAACGCACCGGGAACGGCGGCCTGCTGGTCCGCGACGGCGCCAGCCGCGGCAACCTCTTCAGCGGCGGCGCCGGACAACTGGCCCTGGTCCTGTCGGTGTCCGCGCGCCGGGGGCCCGGCAACCGCTCCCGCGCGGGCTACTTCGCGTACTTCTCCGATCCGGCCAACGCCGTCCGCACCGCCCTGTCCTTCACCGCCGAAGTGGGCCGGGAGATCGTCCAGTCGGTACGCGCCCGCGTGCGCGGGGACCGGCCGCGCGTCGCGCGCGGCGGGCTGTACCCCCTGATCAGGGCCTTCGCCACGGTGGTGGAACGGGACGTGGTGGTCGCGGCCGTGATCGGCGACATGCTGGCCGGGCGCGCCGCCGTCTACGCCGACCTCGTCGCCTACGACGAGGTCGCCCACCACTCGGGCCCGCGCGCCCGGGACACCGAACAGGTGCTCGCCCGCCTCGACCGCAGCCTCGCCCTCGTCGCGCGGGTCGCCGAGCACGCGCCCCGCGCGTACCGGATCGTGCTGCTCTCGGACCACGGCCAGAGCCCGGGGGAGACCTTCCTGGCCCGGTACGGGCTCACCCTGAAGGACCTGGTCCGGGTGAGCTGCGGACTGCCGGTGTCCCGCCGGGCCGGCCGCACCAGCAGCGGGGCCGAGGCGCGGGCCGCCGTACGGGCCGCCCTGCACCGGCCGGTCGAGGAGGACGACGAGGAGGCGCGCCCCGGGCGTGGCCCCGACCCGGTGGTGCTGGCGTCGGGCAACCTCGGGCTGATCTCCTTCCCGGACCTGCCCGGCCGGGCGTCCAGGGAGCGGATCGAGCGCGCGCACCCGGCGCTTCTGGCGACGCTGGCCGCCCATCCGGGGATCGGGTTCCTGCTGGTGGACGGGGTGGTGCTGGGGCCGGGCGGGGCCGAGGCGCGGCTGGACGTGCCGGGCGCGGCGGAGGCGCTGCTGGCCCCCTTCGGGCCGGGCGCGGCGCAGGCGGTCCGGCGTACCGACGCCTTCCCGCACGTGGCCGACGTGATGGTGAACTCGGCGTACGACCCGCGGACGGGCGCGGTGCACGCCTTCGAGGAGCAGATCGGGTCCCACGGGGGCCTGGGCGGGGAGCAGGGGCACCCGTTCCTGATGTGGCCGGTCGAGCTGTCGGAACCGGACCCGGAGCCCGGACCGGAACTGGTGGGCGCGGAGGCGGTGCACGCGGTGCTGCGGGACTGGCTGCGGGAGGTGGACGGGCCGCAGGTGCCGGTGCCCCCGGCGGTCTCGGCGCTGCCGACGGCCCGGATCACGCCCCCGCCCCCGGCGCCTTGAAGGCGGCCGCCGGCAGCTCGGCCCGGGAAGGGCGGGACGGCGGTCCGGGCCGGGCGGTAGCTTGGGAGGAGAGGCCGGTCCGTCAGGGGGGCTCTAAGGGGTCGCCATGTCCGCGATCAGGAAAACCATCGACATCGACCGCCCGCCCGAGGACGTCTACGCGTACGTGACGGACCCCACGCACCTGCCCGAGTGGCAGGACAGCGCCCTGTCGGCGGTTCCGATGGGCGACCTCCCCGTCCACATCGGTTCCCGGGTCATCGTCACCCGACGGATCGGCAGGCGCAGGATCCCCACCAAGATGGAGGTCACGGAACTCGACCCGCCGAGGAGCTGGCACTTCCACGGCGTCGAGGGACCGGTACGGCCGGACGTGCGGGGCACCATCGAACCCCTCGACGGCGGAACCCGCTCGCGCGTCACCCTGGCCGTCGACTTCGAGGGCCACGGCATGGGCAGGGCCCTGGTCCCCCTCCTGGTCAGGCCGATGGTCCGCAAGGAGATGCCCCGCGGCGAGGAGAAGCTGAAGCACCTCCTGGAACACACCGCGGCCTGAACCGCACGGGACGGCCGGCGGCGGAAAACCGGATGCTCCGGGGCACGCGGCGCGTCCACACTGGGCGCGCCGCGTACCCACTCCCCGGAGGACGACCACACCCGTGCAGGCCGCCGTCACCGTCACCCCCGCCCAGCTCCCCGAACTGCTCCTCGGGCTCGCCACCGTGCGGCCCGTCTTCCTGTGGGGTGCTCCGGGGATCGGGAAGTCCTCGCTCGTGCGGAAGTTCGCGGATTCCCTGGGCCTGGAGTGCGTCAGCCTGCTCGGTACGCAGCTCGCGCCCGAGGACCTCATCGGCGTTCCGCAGATCCGTGACGGGCGTTCGGTGTTCTGCCCGCCCGAGGCGATCGCCCGCGAGGAGCCGTACTGCCTGTTCCTCGACGAGCTCAACGCCGCGAGCCCGGACGTGCAGAAGGCCTTCTACTCGCTGATCCTCGACCGGCGGATCGGTTCCTACGAGCTGCCCGCGGGCTCCATCGTGATCGGCGCCGGCAACCGGGCCACCGACAACGCGCTGGCGCGGCCCATCGCCTCCGCGCTCGTCAACCGGCTCACCCACGTCCACCTGCGGGCCTCCGCCGGGGACTGGCTGGTCTGGGCCGGCGAGAACGGCATCCACCCCTGGGTCGCCGACTACCTCGCCGACCGCCCCGACCACCTCTGGTCGCAGCCGCCCAAGAGCGAGGAGCCCTTCTCCACGCCCCGTTCCTGGCACATGCTCTCCGACGCCCTGCACTCCTTCGGTCCCGGCCTGGACGAGCAGACGCTCGGCGTCCTCGCGCACGGCACGCTCACCCCCGCGCACGCCGTCTCCTTCCGCGGCTACGCCAAGATCGTCCGCCACAGCTTCGGGATCGAGGCCGTCATCAAGGGCGACGCCTCCTGGCCCGCCCGCATGGAGGACCGCGACCTGCTCTACTACCTCGCCGAAGCCTTCCGGGGCCGCCTCGTCAAGGAACTCCCCGCCCGCAAGGAACACGTCTCGCCCGGCGTCCGGCAGACCGCCTACCGCGCCAAGTCCCTGCTCGTGCAGCTCGCCGAGATCTCCGTCGAGGTCGCCCAGACCGTCATCGCCGACGACGCGGACGGCCTGCCCGTCCTGCCCGCCTGGTTCCTCATCGAGGCCGCCCGCGACATGCCCCGGCTGGTCGAGGCCCGCCGGTGACCACCCGGAAGCCTTCCCCGCAGCAGGCCAAGGCCAAGGCCAAGCCCGACCCCGCCACCCTCGCCTACGAGGCCGGGCGGGCCGCGGTCCGGCAGAACCCCGCCCTGGCCGCGGTCTCCGCCACCTTCTGCCGCGGTCTCCCGTGCGCGCTCTGCGCGGCCGCCGGACTCGCCGTGGTCACCTCCAACGGCGTGATCCACTCCCACCCCACCCTCCGCGCCGAGCCCGCCGAGTGGGCCTGGGCGCTGGCGCACTGCCTGCTCCACCTCGGATTCGGGCACGTTCCCGCCGCCGAGGAGACCGGCCGGCCACAGCCCGACCGCGCCGACCTCGCCGCCCGCTGCGTGGTCGTCAACCGCTTCCTGCTGAACTTCCCCGTCGGCCGGGCCCCCGACCGGCTGCCCGACGCGTACCCGGGAGGCGACGAGGAGCAGCTCGCCGGCGCCTGGCGCCAGAGCGGCGTCCCGCCCCGCTACGAGGACTGCGCCGCGAGCGCCCCCGGCGCCCCCGACCAGATCCTGGTGCCCTGGCAGAACGGGAACGCGGCCCCGGACTGGCAGACCGGCTTCGCCCATGCCCTCACCCGGTCCGTGTCCGCCACCATGGATCTGGCCGCCGGCCGTGAGGGCCACCGCCCGCAGCCGTGGGAACGCGCCCTGAACTGGTTCGTCTCCTCCTACCCGCTGCTCGGCGGCCTCGCCGCGGGCCTGCGGCTCGTCGCCGACGCGGAGCTCGCCCGCGCCCAGGGCATCGCCATCGCCGCCGTCAGCGCGAGCGCGGGCGAGATCTACGTGAACCCGCTGCGTTCCCTCACCGACGGCGAGTGGCGGTTCGTCCTGGCCCACGAGATGCTCCACGCCGCCCTGCGCCACGGCGAACGCCGCGGCGCCCGTGACCCGTACCTCCACAATGTGGCCGCCGACTACGTGGTCAACGGCTGGCTCGTCGAGATGGGCGTCGGCGACATGCCCGACGGGCTGCTGTACGACCCCGCGCTGAAGGGCCTCTCGGCCGAGGAGGTCTACGACCGGATCACCGGCGACCTGCGCCGGATGCGCCGGCTCGCCACCCTGCGCGGCAAGGGCCGCGGGGACATCCTGGGCGAGCCGCTGCCGCATCCGGGGAGCGGACCGTACACCGACCTGGACGAGTTCTACCGGCGCGGTCTGGTCCAGGGCTTCGACCTGCACGAGCACGGGAAGCGCGGGCTGCTGCCCGCCGGGCTCGTCGAGGAGATCAGGGCGCTGGCCCACCCTCCGGTGCCGTGGGACGTACGCCTGGCCCGCTGGTTCGACGCGTACGTGCCGCGGCCGCAGCCGGTACGCAGCTTCGCGCGCCCCGCCCGCCGCCAGGCCTCGACCCCGGACATCCCGCGTGCGGGCCGGTACTTTCCGGAGGAGGAGACGGCCCGGTGCACCTTCGGCGTGGTCCTGGACACCTCGGGGTCGATGGACACCGCCCTGCTCGGCAAGGCGCTCGGCGCCATCGCCTCGTACGCGGAAGCCCGCGACGTACCGGCGGCCCGCGTCGTGTTCTGTGACGCGGCGCCGTACGACGCGGGCTATCTGCCCCCCACCGAGATCGCGGGCCGGGTGAAGATCCGGGGCGGGGGCGGGACCGTGCTGCAGCCGGGCATCGACCTGCTGCTGAGGGCGGAGGACTTCCCGCCCGGGGCCCCGGTGCTGGTGATCACGGACGGGTGGACCGACACCCTGCGGATCCGGCGCGAGCACGCCTTCCTGGTTCCGCAGGGCGCCTGCCTGCCGTTCACGCCCCGGGGGCCGGTCTTCCGACTGGCCTGAGGGCGCGGACCCCGGTTTAGTCGAGGTAGTCGCGCAGCACCTGCGAACGCGACGGGTGACGGAGCTTGGACATGGTCTTCGACTCGATCTGGCGGATGCGCTCACGGGTGACCCCGTACACGCGGCCGATCTCGTCGAGGGTCTTCGGCTGGCCGTCGTTGAGGCCGTAGCGCATGGAGACCACGCCCGCTTCGCGCTCCGAGAGCGTGCCCAGGATCGACTGGAGCTGCTCCTGGAGGAAGGTGAAGGAGACCGCGTCGGCCGGCACGACCGCCTCGGAGTCCTCGATGAGGTCACCGAACTCGCTGTCGCCCTCCTCACCCAGCGGGGTGTGCAGGGAGATCGGCTCGCGGCCGTACTTCTGGACCTCGATGACCTTCTCGGGGGTCATGTCGAGTTCCTTGCCCAGCTCCTCCGGAGTGGGCTCCCGGCCGAGGTCCTGGAGCATCTGGCGCTGGACACGGGCCAGCTTGTTGATGATCTCGACCATGTGGACGGGGATGCGGATGGTGCGCGACTGGTCGGCCATGGCGCGCGTGATCGCCTGACGGATCCACCAGGTCGCGTACGTGGAGAACTTGAAGCCCTTGGTGTAGTCGAACTTCTCCACGGCGCGGATCAGGCCGACGTTGCCCTCCTGGATCAGGTCCAGGAAGAGCATGCCGCGGCCGGTGTAGCGCTTGGCGAGGGAGACCACGAGGCGGAGGTTGGCCTCCAGCAGGTGGTTCTTCGCGCGGCGGCCGTCCTCGACGAGGATCTCGAGCTCGCGCTTGAACGCGGGCTTGTGGTCCTCCTCCTCTTCGAGCTTGTACTCGGAGAAGAGACCCGCCTCGATGCGCTTGGCGAGCTCGACCTCCTGCTCGGCGTTGAGCAGCGGCACCTTGCCGATCAGCTTCAGGTAGTCCTTGACGGGGTCGGCGGTGGCGCCGGCGACCATGACGGTCTGCGCCGGGGCGTCGTCCTCGTCGTCGTCGGACAGGACGAAGCCCGCGCTGCCGCCCGTCTTGGGCGTCTCCTTCTCGGCGTCGTCGTCGAGGTCCTCGGCGGCCCAGTCCTCGCCCTCGGCGGCGGGGGCGGCGTCTTCGTCGCCGTCCTTGGCGCCCTTCTTCGGCGCGGCCGTCTTCTTCACGGCCGTCTTCTTCGCGGCGGTCTTCTTGACCGTCCGCTTCTTCGGCGCGGCGGCGGCCTCGGCCGCCGCCTCCTCCTCGGTCCCGGAGGCCGACGGGTCGGATATCGCCGCGGCGGTGGCCGTGGCGGCCGTCTTGCGCGCGCCGATGGGGCGGGGCGCGGCAGCGGCCTTCTTGGTGACGGCGCGAGCCGGGGCAGCGGCCGCCTTGCGCGGCTTCTTGGCGGCAGCCTTCGTGGCGGGCGCGGCGCTGACGTGCAGCGCGACACCCTCCTCGTCCAGGACCTGGTTCAGGCTGCGCAGGACCCGCTTCCACTGGTCCACCGGGATGCGGCCGGCCTCGAAGGCCTGGCGCACGTCATCACCGTTGATGTGACCCTGCTCGCGGCCACGCTCGACAAGCGCGACCAGGGCCTCGGATTCGGCGATCTCCGTGGGGAACGTACGGGACGGGCTGAGCGACACAAGGAGCCTCTCGTTGCGAACAGATATAAGGGGGTGGCGGGACATCTTCGCGCGAACTCGGGAAACAGACCCGAGGGGGGTCTGTATTCCGAGCCGCACGAGGACACCTGTCGGTTCATCGCACGCCCGAGTAGATTCGTTACGCGCTGAATTGAGTGACCTGCGCCACGCTGTGACCGGGCAACCGATCTGCGGTGGCTGCGTCCGCCCTTCTTGTCAGCCCGTTCTGCGGGCCTCGATGAGGAATCGGGCGGTGTGCGCGACGAACGGGCCTTCGCGTTCGATCTGTTCGTGCAGCTCGCGCAACCGGTCCCGGTACTGCCCGACCGTGAAGCCGGGCACCATCCAGATCACCTTCCGTAGAAAGTAGATCACGGCTCCGATGTCGTAGAACTCCGTCCGGAGCCGCTCCGCCCGCAAGTCGACCACCTCCAGGCCGGCCCGCGTGGCATCGGCGACCGCGTCGTCGGGGTGCCGGCCGCGCCGGACCTCCTCCGGCTGCGGGCCCAGGAAGTACTCGACCAGCTCGAAGACGCTCGCCGGACCGACCTGCTGGGAGAAGTACGTACCGCCGGGCCGCAGGACCCGCGCGATCTCCTCCCACCAGATCGTCACCGGGTGCCGGCTGACGACGAGGTCGAAGGCCTCGTCGCCGAACGGCAGCGGCGGCTCGTCGGAGTCCGAGACCACCACCGCGCCGAGCGGGTGCAGCAGCCGGGTCGCCTTGTCGATGTTCGGCGGCCAGGACTCGGTGGCCACCATCAGCGGGGGCAGGGGACCGGCCCCGGCGAGCACCTCGCCGCCGCCCGTCTGGATGTCGAGGGCGGCCCGGACGCCGGACAGGCGCTGTCCCAGGAGCCGCTGGTAGCCCCAGGAGGGGCGCTGCTCGCGCGCGCGGCCGTCGAGCCAGGAGAAGTCCCAGCCGTCCACGGACACGGCTTCCGCTTCCGCGACGAGATGGTCGAAGGTGGGCGTCATCCCCCGATCGTCCCAGGCCGGGAGCGGCTCATCCACCGGATTGCCGGGCGCCGGGGCCGCCGGGAGCCGCCGGGGGCCCCGCCGGGTCGGCAGGGCGGTCGCCTACACTGGGCGGCGGGCCGTGACTGGCGTTCGGGTGGATCACCACCGGGGAGCGGCCCGGCGTGCTCCCGTACGTCGACTGCCGCGCGCCTGGGCGAACCGCGATCCCGCAGCGACGCTCAGGAGACCCCATGACGACTGCCCAGACCGAACAGCCGGCCCGCACCGCCGAGCTGATGGACGGCACCGCCCTCGCCCGCCGCATCTCGGAGCAGACCGCCGCCTACGCGGCGCGGATCACCGAGCGCACCGGCACCGCGCCCTGTCTCGCCACCGTGCTGGTCGGCGAGGACCCCGCCTCCGTCACGTACGTGCGCATGAAGCAGAACCGCTGCGCCAAGGCCGGGATCACCTCCCGCCACGTGGAGCTGCCCGCCGCGACGACCACCGAGGAGCTCGTCGCCACCCTGACCGCGCTCTCCGAGGACCCGGAGATCAGCGGCATCCTGCTCCAGCACCCCGTTCCGCACCACATCGACGAGCGCGCCGCCTTCGAGGCCATCGCCCCCGGCAAGGACGTCGACGGGGTCACCATGCACTCCTTCGCCGCCATGGGCTTCGGACTGCCCGGCTTCGTCTCCTGCACCCCCGGCGGCATCATGCGCCTCCTCGCCGCCTACGACGTGGACCTGACCGGCAAGCACGCCGTGGTCGTCGGCCGCAGTGCCATCCTGGGCAAGCCCGCCGGGATGCTGCTGCTGGAGCAGAACGCCACCGTCACCTACTGCCACTCCCGCACCGTGGACCTGCCGGCCCTCGTGCGCCAGGCGGACGTGCTGGTCGCCGCCGTCGGCAAGGCCGAGTTCATCCGGGGCGAGGACATCAAGCCGGGTGCGGTCGTCCTGGACGCCGGCTACAACGAGGGCAACGTCGGCGACGTCCACTTCGAGTCGGCCGCCGCCCGCGCCTCGCTGATCACCCCCGTGCCCGGCGGCGTCGGCCCGATGACCATCGCGGTGCTGCTGGAGCAGACCGTCCAGGCCGCCGCCGCGCAGGCCGGTCTGGCGCTCGCGGACCTCTGACCCGGCCGCCGCACCCCTCCCGCACGGCGCGACGCCCCGGGCCTTCGGGCCCGGGGCGTCCCGCGTCCGCAGGCCCTCCGGGCCGGCCTGGAGGGCCTGCGGGGCGGTACGAGGCCCCAAGGGTGCGACCGGGTCCCGAAAGGGCCGTACGGGGCGTCCCAGGGCCCCGCAGGGGTGGTGGAGGGGCTCTCTCAGGCCCCGGTGGCCCGGTGGCGGGCCGCGGCCACGATCGGGGAGGCCTGGAACTCGCGCGCGAGTTCGGTCAGGGGCCGGGAGCCCAGGCGGTACGGGTGCTCGCCGCCGGGCCCGGAGCCGTCCGGGCGGGCGCCGGCCCGCTCCGACGCCGCCCGGCGCTGGCAGGCCGCCGCGAGCATGGCCGCGTCCGCCACCAGCGCGGCCTGCTCCTCGGGCCGTCCCTGGGCGCGCGCGGCCCCGTACGCCTCTTCGCGCACGGCCGGGTCGAACCAGTACACGAGGGCCAGGATCCCGTCGTCGATCACGGATTCGCGATGGATCAGCCGGATCCCCACCGGTGACCACCAGGTCAGCGGCACGGGCCGCACCCCGCAGGGGGAGAACCCGCGCAGAGCCGCCCAGAGCGGCCGCAGCCGCCGGTAGCGGCTGTAGTCCCGCCACGGCGCCGATCCGCCGACCAGGGGCACGATGAACCCGCAGCCCACCAGCAGGGCCGCGGCGGCGCCCAGCGGCGGCGCCACGTTCGTGGACAGGTAGTCCAGGTCCCCTCCGCTCCAGCACGCGGCCATCGCCGTCCACTTCACGAGGAGGAAGGCCAGGTCGAGCACTCCGCCGGACATGAGCAGCGCGAGTCCGGTCCGCAGCGGCCACATCGAGGGGTCCAGGCGGCGGAGCCACTTCCAGCACAGCACCGTGAGCGCGGTGCTGCCCACGGTGTGCGCCGTCAGGTAGCAGACGATCATCTCGCGCAGCCAGGGCGTGTTGGCGTAGTACGTGTCCATGTCCCGCAGCCGTTCGTCCGGCGCGTCGCCCAGGGCGAACAGGACGACGATCGCCACCGTCACGGCGCCGTACGCGACCACCGTCAGACGGGTGGCCCGGTGCACGGCCGGGGTCGGGGGGCCGCTCCAGTGCAGGATCAGCACGATGCAGGCGCCGGAGAAGGCCGTGAGCATGCTGTACACGAGGGGAGCGGAGAAGTTGACGACGCCGGTCATCCTGTTGACGGCGACGATGGTCGGGGGCGCCGAGAGGAACACGGCGAGCGAGCCCACGACGAGGAGGGTGCAGACGGCGCGCATGAGGGGCTGGTCCCAGCCCCTTCGTAACGTCGGCGCCTTGACGAGGAGTGCCGTGGCGATCACCACGCCCGGCACGTAGAGGACGAGGCTTTCGATCATCGGGCCTGTCCGACGGGGTCGGCGGGTCCGGAGCTGTCGACGACGGCGGCGGCCGTGCCGGCGGTGGTGGCCGCGGCGGTGGCGGCGGTGTCGGCCCCCTCGGCTCTCGCGGTCGCCGCCGGTGCGGTCGGCGCGGGCGCGGTCGGGCCGGCCTGGTCGAGGCCCGCGACGGCACGCTCGGCCGAGGTCAGCGGCGCCGCCTTCAGCGCGCCCCGCGCGGAGGCCCGCAGCACCTCCCACACCACGCCCGGGCGCACCCAGTACGTCGGCGCCCGGTTCATGGTGATGACCTGGAGGAGGGCGGCGGTGAGCGATTCCTTGGTGGTGGCGCCCGTCATCAGCCGGTCGACGTACCCGTTGAGGAGCCCCGCGCCGGGGCGGGGCTTCATGCCGGTGGCCCCCGGGTACAGGATGTCCTGCGAGGTCGCGAGGTCCCAGGCGACGGACACCTGCGGGGCGATGGCGCGCTGCGCCTCGCGGCCGATGCCCGGGTGCGCGAGGCCCTTGGCGCGCAGCAGCGTACGGACGGCCAGCAGGCCCTGGGCGGCGACCGTCATGCCCTGCCCGTAGAGCGGGTTGAAGGTCGCGACCGAGTCGCCCACGGCGAAGAACCCGTCGGGGAGTTCGGCCTTCTCGAAGAAGATCCGGCGGTTGGCGGTGCCCTGGGTGACGGCTACGTCCGTCAGCGGTTCCCTGCCCTCGAGGAGCTCGCCGACGATCGGGTCGCGGACGCCCTTGGCGAAGGGGATGAAGGCCTCCGGGTCGCCGGTGGGCTGGCCGCCGCGGGTGCCGGACAGGGTGGCCTGCCAGCGGCCGTTCTCGATCGGGACGATCGTCGCGGTCTGGCCGGGTACGGGCACCCTCGGGTCGGACTGGACGTTGACGATGGGGAAGCCCAGGGCGTGGGCGCCTTCGGGGGCCTCGAAGATGCGCGTCGCGTAGACGAGCCCGGAGTCCACTCCGGCCTCCTTGAGGCCGTTGACGCCGAGTTCCTCCAGCCAGGTCCGGGAGCGGGAGCCGCGGCCGCTCGCGTCGACCACGAGATCCGCGGTGACCAGGCGGTTCTCCTCCCCGGGGGCGTCGACGCGGACACCGGTGACCCGGTCGGCGGTGCCTTCCAGGCCGCGGACCCGGCTCCGCTGGAGCGTGGTCACCCCGGCCAGCCCGATGACGCGGGAGCGGATGACCGAGTCGAGGAGGTCGCGGCTGCAGGAGATGTTGAACTGCATCTCGCCGTGACGGGGAAGCCAGCCCTGCGCGGTCTTGGTGACCAGGTCGGTGGGCAGGCTGCGGCGGAAGGCGCCGGCGGCCGTCCAGTCGTCGGTGATGCCCGGCAGGATCTCCTCGATGGCACGTGCCCCGCCCGACCACAGGAGGTGGGTGTGCCGGGCCTGGGGGAGTCCGCGGCGCGGCTCCGGCCCGTCCGGCAGGGTGTCCGCGTCGATGATCGTGACCGTCGCGTGCTCGGCGAGGACGGCTGCCGCGAGCAGGCCGGCCAGGCTGCCGCCGATGACGACGGCGTGGCGGGGCGGGGAAGACTGGGTCATCGTGTGGTGCTCTCTGTCAGGGCCGATCGGAGCGCATCGGCGGAGGAAGTGCGTCGGCGGGGAATGCGGCGGTCAGCCGTCGGGTGTGGTCACCGGGACCGCGCTCAACGTCCCCAGCCGAACGAGCTCTTGAGGCGTTCGATCGCTTCGGGGACCTGTTCTTCCCGGGGTGGTGGAAGGAACGCCTTGAGGATCTTGCCGAGGTGCAGCCCGAAGGTCTCCGCGCGGATCTCCGCCGGGTCCTCCCGGTCGGCGCGGGCCGCTGCCTGCCGGACCACGGAGCCCAGTCCGCGGTCGGAGCGCAGCAGTCCGGCGAGGCCGCCGTGGCGGGCCGTCAGCCGCGCGGCCACGGCCAAGCCCGGCCCGTGGTGGTCGCAGGTGCCCTCGTCCACGTGCCACAGCTCGTGGCAGGCGATGACGAGCTGGTGTTCGGGCCGGGTGTGCTCCTCGATGACGAGGAGATCGCGTTCCTCCAGCCCGAGCCACAGCCCGCTGGCCGTGTCAGGAGGGAAGGCGGCGAACCGGAACTCGACCGGACGGCTGCCGCGCACGCGTCCGTAGGCGGCGCAGACGGCGCCGATGATGTCGGCGGCTCCGGCGGGCGGGGTCAGGCGCGCGGCCGCCAGCAGGTCGGCGCCGAGCCGGCGCATGGCCCGTGTGGTCCTCATGGTGCTTCCCCCTCGGCAGGTGTGGCATGGGCGGTCCGGTCGCCGGCGCCGGGCCGGTCCTTCCCGGCGCGGCCGCCGGCCGTGTGGTCCCCGGCCGTGTGGTCCTCGGCACGGGGGCACGCGGCGGCGGAGCCGCCCGCTCTTCGCGCGGCGGGGGCGGCCGGCCGGCTCAGCTGTCCCTCCCGTGCGAGCAGGTCGTCCAGGTGGTCGGCCAGCGATTTCCAGCCCCCCGGCGAGAGCTTGCCCGCCCGGGTGACGATGCTGCGCACGTCGTGCGCCCGCATCACGGCGAGCATCGGGTTCTCGGCGGGCCGCTCCGCTGACCGCAGTTCGCGCTCGATCCCGCCGAGGGTGGCGGTGAGCGCCTCGGTGTCCTCGGCCAGCAGGAAGCCGCTCTCGACTCCGTAGAAGCGCTGGATTCCGGCGGCGGCCGCGAGGTTGGGCAGCCCCTCGCCCTGCGCGAGGCGGGTCAGGGACTGGCCCGTGGCGTCGAAGGACCGGGCGATCGCGGTGAGGGAGTGCGGCTGGCCGTCTTCCCGGGGCCGGGTGCGGCGCAGGTGCTCGAACCGTTCGCGGACCTGTTCCTTGAGCGGGAGCCGGGGCGGATCGCCGTCGAGGGTGAGGCGGATGGCGTGCGGGGTGATGCCGGTGAGGTACGAGAGGTGTTCGAGGTTGTCCGCGCCGCCGGTGGGGCCGCCGGCCGGTCCGGCCCCGGCGGTGGCGAGGGCCCGCTCCACCGCGCTCTTGCTGTCGGCGAGGAGGAAGCCCGCGTAGACCCCGAAGAACCGCTGTACGCCGGCCGCGTGGCCGAGCCGGAGCAGTCCGGTGCCCGCGTTGAGCGGACCGAGGGAGGCGCCGGGCGCGTCGAAGTCCTCGGCGATGGCGGCGAGCGGCCAGGGGCGGCCGTGCTTGTCGCGGCGGGTGGCGCGCAGCCGCAGGAAGCGCTGGTGCACCCGCTCGTACAGCGGCAGTTCGGCCGCGGTGCCGGCCAGGACCCGGTGGATGCGGGCCGGTTCGACCCCGGACAGGTGACCGAGCCGCTCCACGGCGAGCACGTGCGCCGGGTCCTGGCCGCGCCGCTCCGCCAGTTCCGCGACGCGGGCCCAGGCAGCGGCGAGGTCGGACCGGACGGCGGCTGGCACCGGGCGTATCTCCGTCAGTAGAGAGAAGGTTCGAGACGGTTGCTCTGTGTGAACCCTAGCCCTCGATTCTGTGGCGGGCCAGGGCGTCCCCCCACCTTTCTTTCCGTCCAGCTCAAAAAAGGTGGGGCCGCCGAAGGTCATGACTCCGGAGGTAATCGACCCCGTCGGGGCGCGGCGGCACAGTTGCGGCATCGGGTCCCGGGGCCGCGCACTCGGCTCCGGGACCCGGGTCACCCGTACTCCCACCAGCGTGTTCGACCGTCGACGGAGGCTGATCCGCCATGTCCGCAACCCTGCTCCACGCCGTAGCCCGCACCACCGTCCCGCAGACCGCGCTGCGCCGCGTCCTCGCCCTCGACGCCGTCGTCACCGCCGGCAACGGCCTCGCCTACGCCGCCTTCTCCGCGCCCCTGGGCCGGCTGCTCGGCGTCGGGCAGGAACTGCTGCTGGTGCTGGGCGCCGTGCTCGCGCTCTACGGCGCGGGCGTCGGCCTGCTGGCCTCGCGGCGGCAGCCCCCGGCCCGGCCGGTGATGCTCGTCGTCGAGGTCAACTACGCCTGGGCCGTGCTCAGTCTCGTCGCCCTCCTCACCTTCCTCGCCCCCACCGCCGCCGGGGCGGTGTGGATCCCGGCGCAGGCGGTCGTGGTCGCCGCCTTCGCGCTCCTGCAGCAGCTCGCGCTGCGCGCCGGCTCAGGGCGCCAGTGACCGCAGGTACTTCACCGTCGCGGGGTCGGCCGGGAGCAGCGTCTCGATGGCCAGCTCGGCGACGGTCACGTCCATCGGGGTGTTGAAGGTGGAGATGGACGAGACGAAGGAGAGCAGGTGCCCGTCGTGCTCGATCCGCAGGGGGAGCGCGATGGAGGCGAGCGCCCCGTCCGGTCCGTCGTCGCCGGGCCGCTCCGCCGCCGCGGCCGGCACCGGATAGGCCGAGACCTCCTCGTACAGCGCGCGCAGCGGCGCCGAGCGGGCCAGCGCGATCTGCCGCTCCATCTGGGCCAGCAGGTGCCCCCGCCACTCGCGCAGGTTGTGGATCCGCGGGGCCAGTCCCTCGGGGTGCAGGGTCAGCCGCATCGCGTTCAGCGGACCGGCCAGCAGGTGCTCGGGCATCCCCTCCAGCAGCATCATGATGCCCCGGTTGGCGGCCACCACGTCGTACGTGGCGTCCACGATCAGCGCCGGATACGGCTCGTAGCCGGTCAGGAGCCGCTCCAGCGCCTCGCGCAGCACCTCCATCGAAGGGTCGTCCAGCGGCGTGTGCGCGTACCGGGGCGCGTAACCCGCCGCCAGCAGCAGGGCGTTGCGGTCCCGCACCGGGACGTCCAGGTGCTCCGCGAGCCGCAGCACCATCTCCTCGCTGGGCCGCGAGCGGCCGGTCTCCACGAAGCTGATGTGGCGGGAGGAGGAGTCGGCGCGGCCCGCCAGCTCCAGCTGGCTGATCCCGCGCCGTTCCCGCCACGTGCGGAGCAGCGATCCCACCGTTGCCGTCGTCGTCATGCCCCCGACGGTAACCCGGCGCGGCTCACCCCAGGTCGAAGGCGTTCGGCAGGCCGAGCCGGTAGCGCCACAGGTCGTTGCGTTTGAAGGATTCCACTTCCGGCGCCCGGTACATCGGTTTCACCGCGCACCGCGGCGCCGTCGAACCGTCGCGGTCGAGGAGGGAGTTGACGGCGGCGCGGGCCGAGGCGTTCGCGCCCTCCATCGTCGCCAGGTCGATGTCGACGGCCACGTAGTCACCGCTGAGGAAGAAGTTGGGGATGCGGGTGCCCGCGCTCGGCCGGTTGTGGAAGGTGCCCGTCGGGTGGATGAGCAGCTGGTCCTGGTTGGTCGGGTTCGGCGTGCCGATCCCGTCCACTCCAGGGTCCAGGAACCACGAGTGCAGCTTCCCGTCGGACAGCAGGGTCTTCCCGGTGTCGTTGAGCGAGGCCTTCAGCTGCGCCCACACCTCGCGGGCGACCTCCTCGCGGGTGCACTCCTTGGCCGTCTTCCCGTACAGGATCCCGGGCTTGTCCCACTCGGAGATGTCCACCGACAGGCAGTCCACGGCCGAGCCGTCCCCGTAGTCGGCGGGGAAGTCGCGCGCGGGCCAGTGCTCGGCCTGCTGGATCGCCGTCAACGACCACGGGGAGTCGATGCAGTTGAGGTGACCGTGGACGAGGGGGGCCCGCTCGGTCAGATAGAACTGGATGCCGGTCATCCAGTCCGTCTCCAGCTGGTCGCACCGCCCGAGCATCGGATCGGCCGCGCGCAGGGCCGGGCTCCAGGTGCGGCGGGCGTGCTCCACCGGCAGCGCGCTGACGTAGTGCTCGGCGGTCACCGTCCGGGCCGCGCCCGCCGGGTCCTCGACGAGGACACCGCTCACGCGACCGCCCGCGTACCGCACCTCCCGCACCGTCCAGCCGATCCGGAACTCCACGCCCAGAGAACGCAGATGGGCCTCCCACGGGTCGATCCAGGCCTCGTTGGTCGGCAGGTTCAGGATCCGGTCCGGCGGTCCGTCCGCGCCGCGTCCCAGCAGGTTGAAGACGAAGGCCTCGCCCAGCGTGCCGACCGTACGGGTGGAGGCCTCCTCGGCCTTGGTCGCCACGATGTTGCGCGTCACGCCGATGGCGAGGATGCGCTGGTACTCGCTCGACATCCGCGCGGCCCGGGTGAACTCCCACCAAGGAGTGCGCTCCCACTGCTCGTTGCGCCGTTCGTCGCAGCTGGTGAGGAAGACGAGCGCGCGGTCGACGAAGTACGCCGTCTCGTGGAGCGGGAGCCGGACCAGCGACTGGAGGATGCCGGTGAGGGACCGGCGCAGCTCGTCGGGGGTCAGTTCGGCGGGGGAGTGGTCGGGCCACGGGATGGGCGCGCGCAGGTCCTCGCGGCCGGCGGCGCGGGCGAACATCATCTCGCGCGGGGCGACCAGGTTGTCCCAGACCCCGTTCGCGTTGCCCGGGAAGGGGATGCGCCGCATCGTGTCGGGCAGGTTGTGGTAGATCCCGGGGATGAAGCGGAAGCCGTGCTCGGCGGGGAGCGGGCGCCGGCCGCCGCGCGCGCTGCCGGGGACGTCCATGCTGCGGGCCTTGCCGCCGAGCGCCCGGCGCTCGTACACGGTGACGGCGTAGCCGCGTTCGGCGAGCTCGTGCGCGGCGGTGAGCCCGGCCACGCCGCCGCCGAGGACGGCGACGCGGCGTTTCTCCGCGGCTCCGGCCGCGGCCCCGGCCGGGGGGGCGGGGGGTGCCCGCGCAGCGCGCCCCGGCTCACCACCATCTCCACTCCCCCCACGTGGGGGACTCCCCCGATCGGGATTCTCAACAAGTCTCGA
>NZ_JBSGWY010000015.1:35657-59672 GCF_053609145.1 Streptomyces sp. NPDC054961
CAGACCGCGCGCGCGGCCGCGCGCGCGCGCGGCGGCCCCCCCCGCCCCGGCGGGGCGGGGGGGGGGGGCCCGCCCCCGGCCCCGGCGCCCCCCCCCCCCCGCGCCGGCGGCGGACAGGGCGCCCGCGGTGGCCGCGGCCCCCGCGATGAACGTGCGCCTGGAGTTCCCTGTGCGCGTCACGAAGATGTCCCCTCGGTACCCGGCGCCATTACCGCCGGTAACAGTCACGTCCGGCGCAGGAGCATAGGGGTGCCACGGTGGTCACGGAAGGCGCGGAAGCACCCGCACGCACTATGGCGCGAAACCTTCCCCCCGGCGTTCGCTGTGGGAACCTTGACCGCACGTCAGGTCAATCGGGCAGTCGTGCCCGGACGCGGACACGGGTCCGCGCGTACGGGGAAGGAGCCTGCGGGTGTCGAGAGAGCCGCTTTCGCAGAAGGAGATCGAGGACCGGTTGCGGGAACTCCCCGGCTGGGCCTTCGAGGACGACCGGATCGTCCGCACCTACCGGCTGGGCAGCCACTTCGCGGCGAGCGCCCTCGTCGTCCACATCGCCTCCGTGCAGGAGGAACTGAACCACCACTCCGACCTCACCCTCGGCTACAACACCGTCCGGGTGTCCGTGAACACGCACGACGCGGGCGACTCCGTCACCGACGCCGACTTCACCCTGGCCGGACGCGTCGAATCCCTCGCCCCCGCCCACGGCGCCGCCTGATGGCCGGACCGGGGACCCTGCTCGACTACGACGCCGAGGCGGACGCCTACGACGCCTCGCGCGGCGGCGTCCCGCGCGCCGGGGCCGCGGCCTCGGCGGTCCTCGGCCTGCTTCCCGCGGCCACGGGCACCCTGCTCGACCTCGGCTGCGGTACCGGCATCGTCACCGCGCGCATCGCCGCGGGCCGCCCGGGGATGAGGGTCCTCGGCGTGGACGCCTCGTCCGGGATGGCATCCATAGCGCGCTCCCGGGGCGTCCCGGTGGTCCTCGGCTCCGGGACCCGGCTCCCGGTCCGCACCGGCTCGCTCGACGCGGTCAGCGCGATCTGGCTGCTGCACCTGCTGCGGCGGCCGGGCACGGTGGCCGCACTGATCGCCGAGGCGGGGCGGGTGCTGCGCCCCGGCGGGGTGTTCCTCACCACCGTCGACAAGGACGCCGCGCACGACGTCGGCAGCGACATCGACGCGCTGCTCGCACCGCACCTCACCGGTGCCCCCGCCGACGACGCCCAGGAGGTCGCGGCCCACGCGGCAGCCGTGGGCCTGCGGCCCGGCGGCGAAGGCCGCTTCACCGGGCACGGCCAGGGCCGCACCCCGCGCGGAAGCGCCGCGGCCCTGCTGGCGGGGCGGTACGCCTCCCGGGTGAGCCCGCGCGGGATCACCCCGCGCGCGCTCGCGGACCGCCTCGAGCTGCTGCCCGGGCAGGACGTCCCGCGCGGGGAGCCGGTGTACCGGCTGCGCGCCTTCGTACGCGGCTGACGGACCCCGCCCCCGGCAGGGCGACGCCGGGGGCGCCGTCGGCCGGGGGCGGGGGCGGGGGCGGGGGCGGGGCGGACCGTTTCACCGTTCTCGGGGTGCGGCCGAGCGCCGCCGGGCCGCGGTCGCCGGGCCGCGGGCACCGGGCCGGCTCAGACCCGCTCCAGGCGCCACCACTGCGAAGGCGAGTCGTTGTCCTCCGCCTGCCGTGCCTGGCCCTCGGCGTCCGCCTCCAGCGGCAGACCGCTGATGGCGGCGATCAGCGAGACGACACCGGGGTCGTCGAGGTGCTCCTCGACGACCCACTCCTGTGCCCCGAAGGCGTTCGCCCTCCACACCTGGACCCGGGCGCCGCTCTCCGTCGACGCGTTCGCGACGTCGAGCCGCCGGCCGTTGTGGACGCTGACGAGGTGGAAGATCCCGCCGCCGCTGTGGACGGGTGTGATCTCCCACTGCCGGGCCGGCTCCGGCCCGCCGTCGGGTCCGCCGTCCGGACCGACCCGCACCCGGTTGCCGCCCTCGACCCCGAGCAGCAGCCCGGTGGCGACGTTGCGGACCCGGTACACGCCCTCGGGGGGTCCGGCCGTCCCGGTCGCGTCGGCCATCGCGGGGCTCAGGCGTCGAACTCGGCCGGGTCGGGACCGATCCGGCGGCCCGCCGAACCGGCGCCGAGCGCGTCCAGCGCGGCGATGTCGGCGGCGTCCAGCTCGAAGCCGAAGACGTCCAGGTTCTCCCGGATCCGCGCCGGGGTCACCGACTTGGGGATCACGACGTTCCCGAGCTGCAGGTGCCAGCGCAGCACCACCTGCGCGGCCGAGCGGCCGTGCTTGTCGGCGATCGCCGTGACGGCGGGCAGGGTGAGGAGCTCCTTGCCCTGGCCGAGCGGGGACCAGGCCTCGGTGGCGATGCCGAGGCGGGCGTGCACGGCGCGCAGTTCGGCCTGCGGGAGGAGCGGGTGCAGCTCGATCTGGTTCACGGCCGGCACCAGGGAGCTCTCGGCGCCGAGGCGCTCCAGGTCGGCGGGGCGGAAGTTCGACACGCCGACGGCCTTGGCGCGGCCGCTCTCCGCGATCTCCTCGAAGGCCTTCCAGATGGCGACGAAGTCGTCGCGCATCGGGCGCGGCCAGTGGATCAGGTACAGGTCGACCGCGTCCAGGCCCAGCTTGTCGAGCGAGGCGTCGAACTCGCGCAGCACGCCGTCGCGGCCCCAGGTCTCGGACGTGCCGTTCCACAGCTTGGTGGTGACGAACAGTTCCTCGCGCGGGATCCCGGCGGCGGCGATGGCCTTGCCGGTGCCCCTCTCGTTGCCGTAGATGGCCGCCGTGTCGATGCTCCGGTAGCCCGCCTCCAGCGCGGTCCCGACGGCCTGCTCCGCCTCGGCGTCGGGAACCTGCCAGACGCCGTAGCCGAGCTGGGGCATGAGCGTGCCGTTGTTGAGCTTGGTACCGGGGACCTGGTTCACGTCGGGTCGTTCCCTCTTGTCGTCGTCATCGGTACGCGTGGGGCGTACGACCGGCGACAACCGGACTCCCGCCGGGCCTATTCCCGCCGTACGGATGAATCCCGTACGGCGGGAAACGGCGGCCGGTGGCCGGGCCGGGGCGGGCCGGGGGGAGTGGCCCGGAGCGGTGGACCCGTGTCCCGGTGGAGGTCCCGGACGGTGCCCGGGCAGGCGTACCGGGAGGCGCACCGGCGGGCCTACCGGTGGGGCTACGCCCCCAAATACGCCTCGCGGACCCGCGCGTCGGCCCGTACCTCGGCGGGCGTGCCCTCGGCGAGCACGCTCCCCAGGTCCAGGACGACCACCCTGCTGCACAGGTCCATCACGAACGCGACGTTGTGCTCGACCAGCAGCACCGCGCAGCCCTCGTCCTCGGCGAGCCGCCGCACGACCGCCGCCAGCTGCGCGCGCTCGGGCGCCGACATGCCCGAGGCGGGCTCGTCCAGCAGCAGCACCCGGGGCGGATCGGCGACCGCGCGCGCGAGCTCCACCATCCGGGCCCGGCCCACCGGCAGACCGCCGGCGTACGAGGCTTCGAGCCCTCCGATCCCACAGTCGGCCAGCACCCGCGAGGTCCGCTCCCGCCGCTGCCGCTCCCGCCGGCGGCGGGCGGGCCAGGCGACGAGGTCGGCGACGAGACCGCCGCCACCGCCCCGCCACTCCTGAGCGACGAGGACGTTGTCCGCCACGCTGAGCTGCCCGAACAACTGCTGGCGCTGAAACGTCCGGCGCATGCCGTGCCGGGCCCGCCAGACGGGGGAACGGCCGGTGATGTCCACCCCGTCCAGCAGCATCCGGCCCTCGTCGGGCCGCCGGATCCCCGACAGGACGTCGAACAGGGTGGTCTTCCCCGCCCCGTTCGGCCCGATCAGCCCGCACACCTCCCCGGCCCTGACCCCGAGATCGACGCCGGCCAGCGCGGTGACCCCGCCGAACCGGACGCCCACCCCGGCGGCCCGCATCACGTCCGCGCTCCCGCTCATGTCGCCATCCCCAGATAGGCCTCGGTCAACCGGTCGGGATCCACCTCGGAGCGCGGACCGCACCAGGAGACCCTGCCCTGGGAGAGGTAGGCGACCGTGTCGGCGATCCCGAGGATCTCGGCCGCCTTCTCCTCCACCAGCAGCAGCGCGGTCCCGGCGTCGCGGAGCTCGGTGAGCAGCCCGTACACCTCGTCCACCACGCGCGGCGCGAGCCCGAGGGAGGGCTCGTCCGCGATCAGCACCCCGGGCGGGCGCTGCAGCAGCGGTGCGAGGGCCAGCATCTGCTGCTCCCCGCCGGACAGGGCCCCGGCGGCCACGGAGCGGCGCTCGCGCAGCCGGGGGAACCGCGCGTACACGGCGTCCCGCTCGGCCGGGTCCCTCAGGTACAGAGCCAGGTTCTCCTCGATGCTGAGCGCGGGGAAGATCCCCCGCCCCTCGGGCGCCAGCAGCACCCCCGCCCGGGAGCGCCGTACGGCCCCGTCGCGGGTGGCATCGCGCCCGCCGACGTGGACCCCGCCCGCCACGACGGGCACCAGTCCGGCGGCCACCCGGCACGCGGTGCTCTTCCCGGCCCCGTTGGGCCCGAGCACGGCCAGGATCTCCCCGCGCCGCACGCGCAGATCCACCCCGTGCAGCACGAGCCCGCCGTCGTACCCGGCGGTTACGCCGCGCAGCTCCAGCGTGGGCCCCGAATCCAGCCCCGCCGGCGTGTGAGGCGCGGGGTCCGGGGCGGAGCCCGGGGATCCCGTACGCGGGCTCGGGGGCACGCCCCCGGTTTCGGGAAGGGGCGGGGTGGGGGAGGGCCCCGCAGGGCTCCGGGCCCCGGGCACGGCTGCGGCGGCGGCACCGGCTCCGTCCCCCGCCCCGGCCAGGGCAAAGGCCCGCCGCCGGGCCCACCGCACCGGCACGGCCGCGCAATACCCGTCCGGATCGTTGGCCAAGGCCAGCCCCGCCAGCCCGAAGAGGATCACCGGCAGGTGCGCCGACGCCGTCACGTAGTCCGCCATGACCCGCGGAGCGACGGCGAAGACCAGTCCCGCCACCACCGCGTACTGAGGCCGGCGGACCCCCGCCGCCACGACCACCGCCAGCCACACCAGTCCCGTCATCGCGGTGAAGTCCGTCGCCGTGATCCGGGTGTTGTACGACGCGTACATCACGCCCCCGAACCCGGCCAGCCCCGCCGACAGCGTGAACAGCAGCAGCTTCGTCCGCAGCACGGACACCCCGGAGGCCATCGCCGCGGCCGGAGCCGACCGTACGGCGAGCATCGCCCGTCCCGACGGCGAGCTCCGCAGCGCGCTGAGCCCGGCCGCGACCACCGCGACCACGAGGAGCAGCGTCACCCCGAGCGCGCGGTCGTCGGAGAGGTCCACCGGCCCGATCACGGGCCGCGGGACCGACCACCCCGAGTCCCCGTTGCGCAGCCACCGCATCTGGAAGAGCACCTGGTCCGCCAGGAAGGCCAGCGCCAGGGTCGCCAGGGCCAGGGACCGCCCGCCGAGCCGTAGTGCGGGCAGTGCGACCAGCGCTCCCAGGACGGCGGCGACGCAGGTACCGACCGCCAGGGCGGCGACGAACGGCCACCCGTGGCTCATCAGCAGCCCGGCGACCAGCGCGGCGCCGGTCACGAACGTGCCCTGGGCCAGCGAGACCATCGCGCCGAGCCCGGTCACCACGGTGAAGGACATGAACACCAGGGCAAGCGCCAGCCCTTGGGCGAGGAGCCCGCTCCAGAACGGCGTGGTCACGGTGTAGAACGCGACGCCCAGGGCCACGCCCAGACAGGCCCACACCCCCCACCTCCGCCCCCACGGAGCCCCGGCCAGATGGTCGACGGAGGCGACGTCCACGGCCGCGGTCCCGGCGGCCCGCGCCCTGCGGGTGAGCACCAGCAGCCCGCCGAACAGGATCAGGAACGGCACGGCCGTCCTGAAACCGGTGACGGAGTCGGCGAACGAGGCGTAGCCGACGACCAGGTTCTGCAGGACGCCGAGTCCCAGTCCCCCCGCGAACGCGAGCGGTACGGAGGCGAACCGCCCGATCACCGCCGCGGTGGCCGACACGAACAGGAACAGCGTGAAATCGTGCGCCGACAGCCCGAGCAGCGGGGTCGCCAGTACCCCCGCCAGCCCGGCCAGCCCCGAGGCGATCATCCACGCCACCGACGACAGCCGGTCGGCGTCGATCCCGCGCAGTTCGGTGAGCGAGCGGTTGTCGACGGCGGCCCGCAGCCGCAGGCCCAGCCGGGTGTGCCGCATCAGCACCCACAGCGCCACGGCCACCACGGCCGTCGCCACCCAGGTGATCAGCTGGTCGGAGTCGATGCCCACGTCGGCGGTGAGCTGCCAGGACGTCGCCGGACTCGGACCCACCCCGGGCAGTCCGAACTGGTTCTCCGCCGGCGCGAGCGGGGCGCCCGCGTCCGTCAGCAGTTCGACCGCCCACAGCCCGGCCGCCGGAAGGGCCACCAGCAGGCCGATGGTGGCCACGATCTGCGCCGTCTCGCCGACCCGCGCGAGCCGCCTGAACATCAGCCGGTCCAGCGCCCAGCCGAGCCCGGGCGCCAGCACGAACACCACCAGCAGCGCCGCCGGGACGGCCGGCCAGCCCAGTCCGGAGTGCAGTTCGTAGAAGGTGAGCGCGCACAGGTAGGCGGTGGCCCCGTGCGCGAAGTTGAACAGTCCGGACGCCGAGTACGACAGCACCAGCCCGGTGGCGAGCAGTGCGTACAGGGCGCCGGACACCAGACCGCTCAGTACGAAGGCGAGCAGATCTCCCATGCGGATCCCGGTGCCTTACTTGAAGGGAATGGGCTCGTAGCACGTGAACGGTACGGAGACCTCGTACGCGCCGTTCTTCAGCTGGACGAGCGCTCCGCAGCCGAAGCTGTCCTTCTGGCCCTTGGGCTCCGAACGGTCGCCCACGAGGGTGGCGGTGTCGGTGAAGCCCTGCGCGGCGGCCTGGAAGGATTCGACGGTCAGGTCCTTGCCGGCCTTCCGCGCGATGGACAGGAACAGGTCGGCGGACATGTAGCCGGTCATCATGTGCATGTTGAGCGGCAGATCCTGTCCGCCCGAGGCGGCCTTGATGTCGGCCTTGAACTGGGCCATCTTCGGGTTCGCCGACTCGAACGGCTCGAACTGCAGCAGGACGTGCACGCCGTCGAGGGCCTGCTTGGTGGCGTCCTTGGCGAGCAGGCCCGGGTCGTAGTCGGTCGGGTCGGAGAGCAGCCCCCTGTAGCCGCTGCGCTTGAGCGAGGTGAACAGCCCGATGTTGTTGGGGGTCTGCATGACCGAGAGGACCGCGTCCGGAGCCTTGCCGTCGTTGCTCTCGAGGATCTCCTTGACGTACGCCGACCAGTCGCTCGGCACGGCGGTGCCGGGCACCGAGGCCTTGGCGTAGGCGACCTTGAACCCCGCGCTGGTGAAGCCCTGCTGGAAGGTGCGCACGCCGAACTTCCCGGCGTCGCTGTCATTGGCGATGATGGCGACCGATTTGCCCTGGGCGCCGCCGAGGACCTTGCCGATGCCCTCGGGCCAGGTCTGGTTGATGGTTCCGCCGGGGGTGGGCACGAGGCAGCCGTTGAACCCGTAGATGTACGTGGGGCCGCAGAAGGAGGGGAGCGTGCCCCAGCCGAAGGTGGGGACCTTCTCCTGTTGCAGGAAGTCGGAGCCGGTGAAGGTGACCGAGCTCATGGGGGAGACCGCGAACACCTTGTCCTGCTGGACGAGTTTGCGCGCCGCCGCCAGGTTCTTGGCGGGGTCCTGGCCGTCGTCCTCGGCGCCGATGTAGTCGATCTTGCGGCCGTTGATCCCGCCCTCGGCGTTGGCTCTCATGTACCGGGCCTTCGCACCGAGATCGGTGTCCTTCTTGCTGTAGCCGCTGGCGCTCGTCATCGACACGATGCCGCCGACCTTGATCGAGTCGGCGCTCACCCCGCGGGAGTTGCCGGGTGCGCCCGGCTTGTCGGTGGTGGAGCTGCTGGAGGCGGAGTTGCAGGCGGATACGAGCGCGAGCGTCGCCGCCGCGGCGGCCAGGGTGCGGATCGGTCGCAACATGTGTGGATCCCCTCCGGTCGGAATCCCCGAATTCTGTGCGTGATCTGACGCATCGTCAATATCAACCGCAGGTAAAGTGACGATCCGTCAGGTAACGGTTGGGGGCGTCGGAGTGGTCGCGGCTCACACCCGTCAGGACTGGTAGAGGGCCTCGACCTCCTTGGCGTAGGCCTTCTCGATCGCCCGCCGCTTCAGCTTCAGCGAGGGCGTCAGCAGCCCCCGCTCCTCCGTGAACTGCTCGGCCAGGACGCGGAACGTGCGGATCGACTCGGCCTGCGACACCAGGGTGTTCGCGGCGACCACCGCCCGGCGGACCTCCGTCGTCAGATCCGGATCGAGCGCCAGCTCCGTCGCCGGCATCTGCGGCCGCCCGCGCATCGCCAGCCAGTGCGCCACCCCCTCCGCGTCCAGGGTGAGCAGGGCCGCGATGTACGGCCGGTCGTTGCCCACCAGCACGCACTGCGAGACGAGCGGATGTGAACGGACCCGCTCCTCCAGGGCGGTCGGCGCGACGCTCTTGCCGTTGGAGGTCACGAGGATCTCCTTCTTGCGCCCGGTGATCGTCAGGTAGCCGTCCTCGTCGAGCCGCCCCAGGTCCCCGGTCGCCAGCCAGCCGTCGCGCAGCACGGCGTCCGTGGCGCGCGGGTCGTTCAGGTACCCGGCGAAGACGTTGTCGCCGTGCAGCCAGATCTCCCCGTCCCGCGCGATGTGCACCGTACTGCCCGGGATCGGCAGGCCCACGGTGCCGTACTTCGTGGCCCCGGGAGGGTTCGCGGTGGCCGCCGCGCACGACTCCGTCAGGCCGTACCCCTCGAACACCGTGATTCCGGCGCCGTCGAAGAAGAGCCCGAGCCGGCGCGCCATCGCGGAACCCCCGGACATGGCGTGCCGCACCCGGCCGCCCATCGCCTCGCGGACCTTCCCGTACACCAGCTTCTCGAAGAGCTGGTGCTCCATGCGCAGCTTGGCCGAAGGGCCGGCCCCGATGCCGAACGCCTTCTGCTCGCGGGCCTCCGCGTAGCGGACGGCCACGTCCACCGCCCGGTCGAAGGCGCCGGCCCGGCCCTCCGACTCCGCCTTGCGGCGGGCGGCCGCGAAGACCTTCTCGAAGACGTACGGGACCCCGAGGACGAACGTAGGCCGGTACGCGGCGAGGTCCGGCAGCAGCTCGGCCGCCGCCAGGACGGGCTGATGGCCGAGCTTCACGCGGGAGCGGACGGCCGCCACTTCCACCATCCGCCCGAAGACGTGCGCGAGAGGCAGGAACAGCAGGGTGGAGGGCTGCTCACCGGGCCCGGCCTGGAAGACGGACTCCCAGCGGGTCGCCATCGTGTCGGCCTCGAAGATGAAATTGGCATGGGTCAGCACGCACCCCTTGGGCCGGCCGGTGGTGCCCGAGGTGTAGATGACGGTGGCCGTCGCATCGGGGGTCACGGCGCCCCGGTGGCGGTGCACGACGTCCTCGGCGACCTGGCGGCCGTCCTCGACGAGCCCGTCCACCGCCCCGGAGTCCAGCTGCCAGAGCCGGCGCAGGCGCGGCAGCCGCTCGATGACCGATCCGACGGTCATGGCCTGGTCCTCGTCCTCGACGACACAGGCCGTGCACTCGGAGTCGTACAGGATCCAGTGGACCTGCTCGACGGAGGAGGTGGGATAGACGGGGACGGGCTGCGCGCCGATCGCCCACAGGGCGAAGTCGAAGAGGGTCCACTCGTACCGGGTGCGGGACATGATGGCGACCCGGTCGCCGAAACGGATGCCGTTCGCCAGCAGGCCCTTGGCCAACTCCGTTACCTCGGCCGCCAGTTCGGCAGAGGTCACATCGTGCCAGACGCCGTCGGTCTTGCGGCCGAGCACGACGCGGCCGGGATCCTCGCGGGCGTGCAGGAAAACGACATCGGCCAGACCGCCGACGGGCGAGCCCGTGACGACCGGTGGGACGGTGATCTCGTGCAAGTCCCGGCTCCTCTCCGCGCAGCGCGGCGACGCTACCCCACGGTCCCGCCGGGCCGGGAGCCCTGGGGAAACCTCCACAAGATCCCCCCGCGCGGTGGACCCGTGGCGTCGTCCGGTTACCGCGGGCCGGCCGAACGCGCGCCGCGTGCCCGCCGTGCCCGCCACGTGCCCGCTGAGCTGCCGTCGTGTGACCGCCGCCCCGGCTGCCGGACTCCGGGGCGTGATCCGCTCCGCCATCCGGCCCTGGCCCGCGGAATGTCTCCAACGCCCCCGTCCCCCCGCGTGGTCGGCTGTCGGCCGAGTCAACTCGCCGACATCGAAAGCTGGTCCCCGGTGTACCGATCACGCGTCCTCGCCGTACTCGTGCCCTCCCTGCTCGCGGCCGTGCTCGGAGGCGGCGCGCCCGCAGCCTCCGCCTCCGCCGCCGCCCCGGCCGGGGCCGGGGACGGGCGGCCCGTACCGCACTGTCTCAACCCGGAGGGCGACGACCTCAACGCGCTGTACCACGTCAAGCAGCGGATCATCGGCCCGCCCGCCTGCCGCGAGACGTTCGCGCGGGCGCAGTGGGTCAGGAGTGCCCCGGACTGGGTGACCGCCGCGGACGGCGCGAGCGCCGTCTACCCGGAGGGCTACGCGCCGCGGCGCGTCGACCCGATCGAGGACTTCAACCACACGTTCGTCAGCGCGACCTACGTGCACGACATCGGGACGCCGCGGGAGAAGAGCTTCACCTACAAGAGGAAGCAGGTCCTGCGCACCGGATCCGTAGGCTCCGACGGGCTGCCGTTCACCGCGCTCATCTCGCCGCCCTTCACGGCGCTGGGCGTCGGTGAGCACACCACGACGGTCTTCATCACCCTGGAGGCCGAGCACTGCGACGGCCTGGGAACGGTCCGCGAGGAGAACTGCCTGCCCGCGGGCCGCTCCCTGTTCTCCGAGACCTCCTTCGAGGTCGTACCCCGCCCCCGCCACGACGGTCCCGCGCAGCCCTGATCAGTCCCGCGCAGCCCTAGGCGGGCCTGCTCAGGCGGTCGCCGCCCGCCAGGACGGCGGCCGCCAGGGCGTCGGAGGCCGGCGTCGGGCGCAGTCCCTGGAGCAGTGCGAACTCCACCGGGCCGAGGTCCGGCAGCCCGCCCACCCGGACCAGCCCCGGCGGGATCAGCCCCCGCGTGTGGGCCATCACGCCCAGGCCCGCCCGCGCCGCCGCGATGAGTCCGCTCAGGCTGCCGCTCGTACAGGCGATCCGCCACGGCCGTCCGTCCGCCTGCAGCACGTCCAGCGCCCGCGCCCGGGTGATCCCCGGCGGAGGGAAGACGATCAGCGGGACCGGCCGGTCCGGGTCCACCCGCAGGCCCTCCGCCCCGATCCACACCATCCGGTCCCGCCACACCAGCCGGCCCCGCTCGTCCCCCTCCCCGCGCCGCTTGGCGAGGACGAGGTCGAGCCGCCCCGCGTCCAGCCGCTCGTGCAGGATCCCCGAGAGCTCCACCGAGAGCTCCAGCTCCACCTCGGGGTACTCGTGCCGGAACGCCTCGAGGATCTCCGGCAGCCGGGTCAGCACGAAGTCCTCCGAGGCCCCGAAGCGCAGCCGGCCCCGGATGCGCGTCCTCGTGAAGTAGGCCGCCGCGCGCTCGTGCGCCTCCAGGATCGAGCGGGCGAAGCCGAGCAGCGCCTCGCCGTCCTCGGTGAGCTCCACGCTGTGCGTGTCGCGGAGGAAGAGCGGCCGGCCCGTGGTGTCCTCCAGGCGCCGCACGTGCTGGCTGACCGTGGACTGCCCGAGGCCGAGCCGGACCGCGGCCTGGGTGAAGCTCAGGGTCTGGGCGACGGTCAGGAAGGTGCGCAGCTGGACGGGGTCGTACACGGCTCCCACCCTACGCCCGGTCATCGCGATCCGTGATGACAGTCACCGCGGTGTACGGGTTTCCCGATCACCACGCCACCCTCGACGATGGAGCGGCGAGAACGACGACCCCTACCCCGGCAAGTGAGCACCGTGAACACCCCCATGCGCCGCCGCCCGACCCTCCCCGCCCGGCTCCCGGTGGACCCGTTCGTCACGGGCCTGCTCGCCACCGTCGGCCTCGCCGCGCTGCTCCCCGCCACCGGTGCGGCGGCCACCGCGGCCGACGCCGCCTCCACCGGAGCCGTGGCCCTGCTCTTCTTCCTCTACGGAGCCCGCCTGTCCACCCGCGAGGCCCTCGACGGCATGCGCCACTGGCGGCTGCACGTCACCGTGCTCGCGTGCACGTTCGTCATCTTCCCCCTCCTCGGCCTCGCCGCCCGCACCCTGGTCCCCACCCTCCTCACGCCCCCGCTCTCCGACGGCCTGCTCTTCCTCTGCCTGGTCCCCTCGACCGTCCAGTCGTCCATCGCCTTCACCTCGATCGCCCGTGGCAACGTGCCCGCCGCGATCTGCGCCGGCTCCTTCTCCAGCCTCGTCGGGATCTTCCTCACCCCGCTCCTCGCCGCCGGCCTGCTCGGCGGCGGCGCGGGCGGGTTCTCCCTCGACTCGCTGCTGAAGATCGTCCTCCAGCTGCTCCTGCCCTTCGTGCTCGGCCAGGTGGCACGCCCCTGGGCCGGCGGCTTCCTGGTCCGCAACAAGAAGGTCCTCGGCTACGTCGACCGCGGCTCGATCCTGCTCGTCGTCTACGCCGCCTTCAGCGCGGGCATGGCCGCCGGGATCTGGCACCGGGTCAGCGTCCCGCGGCTCGCCGCGCTGATGGTGGTCGAGGCGGCCGTCCTCGCCGTGATGCTCCTGGCCACCTGGTACGGGGCGAAGCGCCTCGGATTCACCCGAGAGGACCGGATCGCCATCCAGTTCGCGGGGTCGAAGAAGAGCCTGGCCGCCGGACTCCCCATGGCCAGCGTGCTGTTCGGCCCGCAGGCGAGCCTCGCCGTGCTGCCGCTGATGCTCTTCCACCAGATGCAGCTGATGGTCTGCGCCGTCCTGGCCCGCCGCCGCGCGCGGGACCCCGAAGCGGGCGAAGGCGCCCAAGCCGCCGGAGGTACCGGAGCCACCGGAGCCGGTGGAGGAACCGGTGGAGGAACCGGTCAAGGCGCCGGGGCCGGGGCCGACGAACCCGCCGGCCGCGCCGAACTCCCCGCCGGGCATGTGGCGGAGGTCTCCCGAGCCTCCCAACACCCGGCCCCGCGCGCCCGGTAACGTGCGGCGGTGACCTGGATACGCCCGCTCTCCGCCACCGCCCCGCGCCCCTGCACCCTGGTGGTCTGCCGCGGCTGCTGCTGCGGCGATCCCCGCAAGAACCCCGGCACCGACCACGCGGGCCAGCTGGCCCGGCTGCGCGAGGCCGCCGCGGCCTCGGACGGGCGCCTGGCCGTCCGTACGACCGACTGCCTCGGCCCGTGCGCACAGGCCAACGTCATCGTCGTGCAGCCCACGACCGAAGCCCGTCGCCGGGGTGCCCGCGCGGCCTGGTTCGGCTGGGCCCTGGACGACACCGCCACCGAGGAGATCATCGCCTGGGCCGCGTCCGGCGGCCCGGGCACGGCCCCGGTGCCGCCGACCCTCGACCTCCACCGCATCGACCCCCCGGCCCCGAAGCCGCCCGCGGCCCGTCGGGACCGGGCCGGCGGGAAGGGGGCGCGGGGCCGGAAGGGGTGAGGGCGGCCGACAGGCCGCCTTCTCCAGCCGGACGGTCGCGGGTCAGGCCGAGAGGTCGACGCGCTCCTCGCCCGCGTAGATGTTCATGTTCCCGCCCCGCAGGAACCCGATCAGCGTGAGCCCCGACTCCACCGCCAGGTCCACCGCGAGCGAGGACGGCGCGGAGACCGCCGCCAGTACCGGGATCCCCGCCATCACGGCCTTCTGCGCCAGCTCGAAGGAGGCCCGGCTGGACACCAGCAGCACCGAGCCCGCCAGCGGCAGCAGACCGGCCTGCAGCGCCCGGCCGACGATCTTGTCCACCGCGTTGTGCCGGCCCACGTCCTCCCGTACGTCGATGAGCTCGCCGTGCGCCGAGAACAGCCCGGCGCCGTGCAGCCCGCCCGTACGGTCGAAGACCTTCTGGGCCGCGCGCAGCCGGTCCGGCATCTCCCCGAGGACCCGCGCGCCCACGCGTACGGGATCGTCCGCGAGCCCCGGGAAGCGGGTCGCCGTGCGCACCGCGTCCAGGCTGGACTTCCCGCACAGGCCGCAGGAGGAGGTCGTGTAGACGTTCCGCTCCAGCTTGATGTCCGGCACCGGAACTCCCGCGGCCAGCTGCACGTTCACCACGTTGTAGGTGTTCGTTCCGTCCTCGGCGGCGCCCTCGCAGTAGGTCACGGCCCGCACGTCCGACGCGGAGCCGAGCACGCCCTCGCTGGCCAGGAAGCCCACGGCGAGCGCGAAATCGTCCCCCGGGGTGCGCATCGTGACGGCCAGCGGTTTGCCGTTGAGCCTTATCTCCAGCGGCTCCTCGGCCACCAGCGTGTCCGCCCGGGTGCCCGCCACGCCATTCCGGATCCGGACGACGCGACGGCGTTCGGTGACCCGTCCCATGTGATCAGCCCACCCGTTCTGTCTTCGTCCCGCGCTTGATGAACCCATTCTCGCGGATCCGCTTCGGGCAGCGTCCCCGGCTGGAGGATCCTCGGGAAGCTCCAAATTCCGGGCAGGGAATCCTGTCGGGTTACGCGCCCCCGTACCCATCGGTAGCAGGCAAAGCTGGAACATCCTGACTGTCTTACAAGGGGGGACCCCGCCCATGACCGGTTCACGCGTGGTGGCGCTAGGGCACTACCAGCCCGCGAGAGTGCTCACCAACGAGGACCTCGAGGCGATGGTGGACACCAACGACGCGTGGATCCGGTCCCGCGTCGGGATCAAGACCCGTCACATCGCCGGCCCCGAGGAGCCGGTCGACGAGCTGGCCTACCAGGCCGCGGGTAAGGCCCTCGCGAGCGCGGGCCTGACCCCGGACGACATCGACCTCGTCCTCGTCGCCACCTCGACCGCGATCGACCGCTCCCCGAACATGGCGGCCCGCGTCGCGGCCAAGCTCGGCATGGGCGGCCACCCGGCCGTCATGGACCTCAACGTCGTCTGTTCGGGCTTCACGCACGCCCTGGCCACGGCCGACCACGCGATCCGGGCCGGCGCCGCCACCCGCGCACTCGTCATCGGCGCCGACAAGATGACCGCGATCACCGACTGGACGGACCGCACCACCTGCGTCCTCACCGGCGACGGAGCCGGCGCGGCCGTCGTCGAGGCCTGCGACGAGCCCGGCATCGGCCCGGTCCTGTGGGGCTCGGTGCCCGAGATGGGCCACGCGGTCCGCATCGAGGGCTCGCCGCCGGTCTTCGCGCAGGAGGGCCAGTCCGTGTACCGCTGGACCACCAGCCAGCTCCCCCCGCTCGCCCGCAAGGTCTGTGAGAAGGCCGGGGTCACCCCCGAGGAGCTGGCCGCGGTCGTCCTCCACCAGGCGAACCTGCGGATCATCGAGCCGCTCGCCGCCAAGATCGGCGCCGTCAACGCCGTCGTCGCCCGCGATGTCGTCGACTCCGGCAACACCTCGGCCGGCTCCATCCCGATGGCCCTGTCCAAGCTGGTCGAGCGCGGCGAGATCCCGTCCGGGGCGCCCGTCCTCCTCTTCGGCTTCGGCGGCAACCTCTCCTACGCCGGCCAGGTCATCCGCTGCCCGTAGCCGTGCGCCGGGCCTTCCGCGCAGCCGGCCGGCTCCGCGGAGGGCCCGGCCCGGACACCGGTCCGTCGGGGCGCGCGGCGAGGGCGCCCGCGCTCTGCGAGACGTGACGTCTCGCTCGGTCCGGGCGTCCGCCCTCCTGGACATGCCCGCAGGTCAGCGCGGCGCGTCGAACTCGGCCCGGCCGAAATACCTGGTCGGAACCCCGCCGAACCTTTGCTATTGTTGTCCATGTCGCCGCGGGAAACCGGGGCCGACCACCTAGTCCGGGTGGCGGAATGGCAGACGCGCTAGCTTGAGGTGCTAGTGCCCTTTATCGGGCGTGGGGGTTCAAGTCCCCCCTCGGACACAAACGGTCGAAAGACCATCTGGCCCCCTGCGAACAGCAGGGGGCCAGACTTGTTTTCCGTGCAGGGCGAGCCGTCAGGCGACCGGCTGCTGCTGGGTGACGCAGTGGATGCCGCCGCCGCCCGCCCCGAGGCTGTCGATGTTGAGCTGCTCGATCACCCGGCCCGGGAAGGCCCGCTGGAGGGTGGCCTTCGCCGCCGCGTCCGCGGTGCTGTCGCCGAATTGCGGGGCGATCACGGCGCCGTTGACCACGTAGTAGTTGGCGTAGGCGCCCACGAAGTCGGGGCTGGTGGAGCGGATCTTGTCGTAGTCCGGGCCCTGGAGCTGGGTGACGACGACCGGGTGGCCCTGGGCGTTGGTGGTGGTGGACAGGATCTGGTACTGCTGGCGCGCGTCGTTCGACCAGGCGTCGGTGTCCTTCGCGAGCGGCATCTGCACCAGCCCCGACCCCTCGGCGAGGAACCGGGACGTCGCGTCCACGTGGTCGTCGGTGATGTCCCGGCCGAGGACGCCCTTGAACCAGACGACCTTGGACGCGCCGAAGGCCGCGCACAGGGCCGCTTCCAGCTGGGCCTGGCTCACGCCCGGGTTGCGGTCCGGGTTGATCAGCGAGCTGCGGGTGGCCATGAGGGTGCCGGCGCCGTCCGTCTCCACCGCGCCGCCCTCACCGGTGAACCCGGCCGTGCCGAACAGCACTCCGGCGTAGGCGGCGACCCGGCCGGCGACCAGCGCGTCCTTGGCGTGGGTCTGCTGGTTGCCCCAGCCGTTGAAGTTCAGGCCGACCGCGTCCAGGCCGCCCGCCCCGTCGGTACGGAACACCGGGCCGCTGTCGCGCATCCAGCAGTCGTCCACCGGGATCGTGCCGATCACCGTGACCGCCGGACCGCAGGCGCTCCTCGCCCGGGCGACGCTCGCGGCATTGGCGCACATGACGACGGGCTCGTACCGGGCGACGGTCTTCGCGATGAGCGCGATGTTCGCCTGGACTCCGGCGAGCTTCCGGCCCCAGATGGCGGAGCTGTCGGGCCACGCCATCCAGGTCCGGGTGTGCCGGACGGTGTCGATCGGGACGGCGAAGCCCCCGGCGGCCGCCGGCGCCGGACGGACGGCCGCGAAGGCCTGCCCGCCGACCGACGCCAGGGCGGCGCCGGCCGCCGTGAGGCCCGCCGCCGTCAGGAAACCGCGTCGGTCCAGCGTCCGTACTGCGTGCTCGTTCATTTCTGATCTCCGATCAGCCATGAGTCAGGAGTGGATGGGACGAACCGATGGGCCGTGGGCGCCGCCGCGCCCACGGCCCCCCTCACAGGGCGCGGCGCGCGGCGGCGATGCTCCGGGGGTCCCACCCCGGGCGGGGTACGGACTCCAGGAGCAGGCGCGTATAGGGGTGCTGGGGGTCGGCGAGCACCCGCGCCGTCGGGCCCGACTCGACGATCCGGCCGCGCCGCATGACGATCACGTCATCGGTGACACAGCGCACGACGCCGAGGTCGTGGGTGATGAACAGACAGCCGATGCCGGTCTGTTCGCGGATGTCGAGGAGCAGGTTCAGGATCTGCGCCTGCACCGAGACGTCCAGGGCGGCCACCGCCTCGTCGAGGACGAGGACGGACGGCTCGACCGCCAGCGCGCGGGCGATCGTGACGCGCTGGCGCTGGCCGCCCGACAACTGCCGGGGCAGCGCGTCGGCCTCGGGCGCCCCGAGGCCGACCTGGCCGAGCAGCTCGGTGATCCGGCGGGTGTGGTCGGCGCCGGGGAAGTGCAGCCCGAGGGCCTCCCGCAGCGCCCCGCCCACGGTGGCGCGGGGGTCCAGGGACAGGAAGGGGTCCTGGAACACCATCTGGATCTCACGGGCCCGCTCCAGGCGGCCCGCCGTTCCGCGCCGGTGCTCGCGCCGGTCCCGGCCGCGGACCAGGACCCGGCCCTCGTCCGCCCGCTCCAGACCGACCACGATGCGGGCGGTCGTCGTCTTGCCCGACCCCGATGCGCCGACGACCCCCAGGGAACCGCCCTCGGCCAGCCGGAAGGACACGTCGTCCACGGCGGGCACCCCGCCGTAGGCCCGGCGCAGGCCCGCGACCTCCAGCACGGTCTTCCTCTCGCTCGTCGTCGTCATGGGTGGAGCTCCTCGCGTTCCGTGCGGTCCCGTCCGGCCGCGGCGACGAGGTCGCCGTGGTGGCAGGAGGCGAGGCGGCCCGGTTCGCCGGCGACCGGGAGCAGCGCCGGCGCCTGGCGCGCGCACAGCGCGGTGGCGACCGGGCAGCGCGCGGCGAAGGGGCAGCCGGTGAGCTCCTCGCGCAGGCCCGGTGGCCGGCCTTCGATGGCGGCGAGCCGCCCCCGGGGCCCGTCGAGGCGCGGGGTGGAGTTCAGCAGGGCGGCCGTATAGGGGTGGCGGGGCCGGGTGAAGAGGTCGCCCGCGGGGCCCGTCTCCACGATCCGGCCCGCGTACATCACGTACACCCGGTCGCTGATCGCGGCGGCGAGGCCGAGGTCGTGCGTGACGAACAGCAGCCCGGTACCGAAGCGTTCGCGCAGTTCGCCGAGGAGGGAGACCACCTCGGCCTGCGTGGTCACGTCGAGGGCCGTGGTGGGTTCGTCGGCGAGGAGCAGGGCGGGGTCGCCCATCAGGGCGGCCGCGATCACGACCCGTTGCAGCATGCCGCCGGAGAGCTGTCCGGGGTACTTGCGCAGCGCCCCCGCCGTGAGGCCGACGGCCTCCAGCATCATCGTGGCCCGCTCCTCGGCGACCGCCTTGGAGGCGTTGGCGGTCAGGCGCAGGCTCTCGGTGAGGAAGTCGCCGACGCGGCGCATCGGATTGACGGCCGCCCGGGGGTCCTGGAAGATCATGGCCGCCGTGCTGCCGCGCAGCACCCGCAGCCGCGCGGGCGTCATCGTCAGGACGTCGTCGCCGGCCACCCGTACCTCGCCCTCCGTGCGGGCGCCCGGGGGGAGCAGCCGCAGGACGCTCCGCGAGGTGAGGCTCTTGCCGGAGCCGGACTCGCCGACCAGCGCCACCGTCTCCCGGGCGCCGACCGACAGGTCGACTCCGTCGAGGACGGGCCGGGCGGTGTCCGGCAGGTGGAGCCGGAGCCCCTCGATCTCGAGGGTGTGCACCGGTCTCATCGGGGCCTCCTGGATATCTTGTCGGCCCAGCGCTCGCCGACGACGTTGAAGGCGACCACGGTCAGTACGACGGCCCCGCACGGCACGATCGCCGAGAGCGGGTACCCGGCCTGGACGGCGGCGTTGCCGTCGAAGACCATGCGGCCCCAGTCGGGCGTCAGCGCCGGCACGCCCAGTCCGAGGAAGGCCAGGCCGGCCAGGTCGATCAGGGCGTAGCCGAAGTTGATCGTGGACTGGGCGAGGACGACGGGCATGACGGCGGGTACGACGTGGCGCAGGCAGATCTGCGTCCCCGAGTGCCCTTGCACCCAGTACGCCTCCACGTACGGGCGGGCGCGCTCGGCCAGTACGAGGGAACGGGTGAGCCGGCTGACGTACGGGAGGTAGGCGATGGCCAGGGCGATGACGGGGGCGAGCAGCCCTTCGCCGTAGACCGAGACGATCAGGATGGCCAGCAGCATGCCGGGGAAGGCGAAGACCAGCTCGGTGCTGCGGGAGAGCGCCGAGTCCAGCCAGCCGCCCCGCCACGCGGCGGCGGTGCCCGTCGCCACGCCGGCCACGGTGGAGAAGACGACCACGCCGAGCGGGCCCAGGAGCGAGGTGCGGGCACCCAGCACCAGCCGGGACAGCGTGTCACGGCCGGACGCGTCGACCCCGAGGAGATGGCCGGCGGAGGGGCCCGCGAGGGCGTTGCCCAGGTCGACGGCGTGGGGATCGTAGGGGGCGACCCAGGGGGCGAGGACCGCGACGAGGACGACGGCGGCGACGAAGCCGGCGCAGACCAGGGACAGGGGGGCGCGGGCGGTCCGGATCCGGGAGAGGCCCGGCCGGCGCACCAGGACGGAACTCATGCGGCCTTCTTCGAGGGTCCGAGGGAGACCCGGGGGTCGACCAACGGGTGGAGCAGGTCCACGACGAGGTTCACCGTCATGAACAGCGCGACCATGAGGAGGGAGATGGCCTGCACGGTCGGAAAGTCCTTGGTGGTGGTGGACAGTTCGAGGAGCTGGCCGATGCCGCCCACGCTGAACGCCGACTCCACCAGGACGGTGCAGACCAGCAGGGTGGAGACGATGAGCCCGCCGGTGGTGAGCACGGTGCCCAGGGCGTTGCGGAACACGTGCCGCCGGACCACCAGGCTCTCGCGGACGCCCCGGCTCCGGGCGACCGTGACGTGCTCCTGGCCCAGGACGTCGAGCATCGCGGCGCGCGTGACGCGGGCGAGCATGCCGATCAGGTACAGCGCCAGCGCGACGGCCGGCAGGGTCAGGTGCCACAGCATCTGCCAGAACCCGTCGCCGGTTCCCCCGGTGGGGAACCAGTGCAGCCGCACCGCGAACAGGCCTTGCAGCAGGACGGCCGCGACGAACGACGGGGTGCCGATGGCGAAGGTGGTCGTCACCAGGATCGCCGTGTCGCCGCGCCCGCCGCGGACCGCGCCGGTCCAGCCGAGGACCAGCCCGCACACGAGGACCAGGACGAGCGCCATCGAGATCAGCATCAGGGTGCTGGGCAGGCGGTCCGCGAGCAGCCGCGACACGTCGGTGCGGTAGGTGATCGAGCGGCCGAAGTCGCCCCGCACCACCTGGCCGAGCCAGTGCAGGTACCGCACCGCGAACGGGTCGTCCAGGTGGTAGTGCTCGTTGATCGCCCGCAGGGTCTCCGGGGAGGCCGAACGGCCGCCGAGGAGGAAGCTCGCCGGGTTGCCCGGGGCCAGGTACAGCGCGCCGAAGATGACGAAGGAGGCGGCGAGCAGGGTGGCGGCCATCTCGGCCAGCCGGCGTACGGCGAAGCGCAGGAAGCTCATCGGGCGGCCGCCCCGACGTCCGCGGCCCACGGGTAGTACAGGTAGGAGATGGTGGTGGGGGCGCCGGTGATCCGCTTGTTCAGGAAGACCGCGGTCGGCCACTCGGCGACCGGGATCCACAGCACCTGGTCGGCGGCCTTCTTCTGCAGTTCGGCGGCGACCGGGAAGCGCTTGGCCGGGTCGTACTCGGACCGGGCCTTGTCGGTCAGCGCGTCGTAGGAGTCGTCGCTGTAGCCGGCGTAGTTCTGGTAGGCCCCGGTCCGGAAGTTGCTCAGCAGGTCCATCGGGTCGGTGATGGAGTCGTAGTACGTCTCCGGGAACATGTCGAGGCCCTCGCGCGCCGCGGGATCGGTGAACAGCGAGGTGAAGGCGTTGGGGGCGATGGTCTTCAGGACGACCTTCAGCCCGATCCTGGTGCCGGCGTCCTGGACCGCGGTGGCCAGCAGCGAGACGTCCTGGCCGATCGAGCTGGTGGCGATGGTCACCGTCTTGCCGGTGGCGCCCGCTTCCTCGATCATCCGCCGGGCGGCCTCGACGTTCTGCTCGGGGGAGGGCAGGCCGTCGAAGGCGGACGCGCGGATGTTCTCGGGCGCCCCGGCCCAGGCGGCCCGGGTGGTGAGCGAGGTGGTGACGGTGCCCGCGCCGCCCAGGCCCGCCTTGACGAAGCCGCGGCGGTCCAGGGCCAGGGACAGCGCCCGGCGGACGCGGACGTCGCCGAGGGCGCCCTTCATATTGGTCACGTTGACGTTGACGGTGCTGAGGCCCTCGCCGAAGGAGAGCGTGCCCGCCCCGCTCCCGCGCAGCCGGTCGTAGCTCTCCGTGGGGATCAGGTAGCCGCCGTCCGCCTCACCGCTGAGCAGGGCGTTCGTCCGGGCGGAGGGGTCGGTGAGGAAGGTGAACACCGCCTTGGCCGACTTGGCCTTGGAGCCCCAGTAGCCGTCGAAGCGCCGGAGCTCGACCGACTGGCCCTTGTTCCAGGCGCCGAGCTCGAAGGGGCCGGTGCAGTCCAGGCCGCCGGTGGTGCCGTAGTCCTCGCCGGCCTTCTCCACGCCGGCCTTCGAGGCCACGACGCCGGCGGCGGTCGCCATGTACTGGGGGAACTGCGAGTCGGGTTCCTTGAGCGCGACCGTCACCTGGAGCGGGCCGGTCCGGGTGACCGACTCGACCTTCTCGAAGGTGCTGTTCCAGGCGGCCCCGTTCGCCGGGTCCATCTGGCGGCCGAGGCTGAAGACCACGTCGTCGGCGGTCATCACGGAGCCGTCGTGGAAGCGCACGCCGGGGCGCAGGTCGTAGACCCAGGTCAGGGGAGTGGTGTTGGTGGCCTTCTCGGCCAGACCCGGAGCCAGGGTCAGCTGCGGGGTCCACCGCATCAGGCTCTCGCAGACGTTCGACAGGATCGTGTTCTGCGGGTAGTCGAAGGCGGAGATGTAATCCAGCGTGGGGGGTTCCGCGTAGAGGGCCCAGGTGAAGGAGTCCAGCTCGCCGGCGGCGGCGGGGGTGCCGGTGGACAGCGTGAACGAGGCGTCCGCCGGTCCGGCGCCCTTCGGCGGGCCGGAACAGGCGGCGAGCAGGCTGACGGCCGCCAGGGCCGCGACGACGGGGAGCGCGTGGCGGCGGCGGGCGGACGGGCGGGTGCGCGCGGAGCCGGCGGCGCGGGGCCGGGGCAGGGATCTGGGCATGGGGTGCTCTCTTCCGTGCGGGCGGGGGAGGTACGGGCCGGGCGGCGGCCGGTGCGGGGGAGTCGGAGGGCGGCCGCCGGGCCCGGGCGCGGCGAAGGGGACGAGCGGCTCAGGCGGAGGCGTCGGCGGGGCGGTCGGTGGCGGCGGCCGCGGAGGCGTCGGTGCGGCGGACCGGGGCGGGTACCTGCTGGGTGATGCAGTGGACGCCGCCACCGCCATAGGCGATCACGCGCGAGCGGACCCCGACGACCTTGCGGCCGGGCAGCGCGGCGGCGATGACGGCGAGCGCGCCCTCGTCCGCGGGGGTGCCGGCGACCGGGACGACGACCCCGCCGTTGGCGATGTAGAAGTTCAGGTAGCCGACCTCGGTCTCCTTGCCGTCGACCTCGACGAACGAGCTCTGCGGAAGGTCGATGATCGTGAACGGGCGCCCGACGGCGTCGGTGGCCGCCTCCAGGACGGCGCGGTTGCGCCGCATGCGCTCGTAGTCGGGGTGGGCCGGGTCGGCCGGAAGCTGCACGATCACCGTGGCGGGAGCCACGAAGGCGCAGACGCCGTCCACGTGACCGTCGGTCTCGGTGTCCAGCAGACCGCCGTACGGCAGCCAGATCACCTTGGTGACACCGAGGCGGGCGATCAGCTCGGCCTCGATCTCCTCCCGGGTCATGTCCGGGTTGCGGTTCGGGTGCAGCAGGCACTGCTCGGTGGTGATCAGCGTGCCTTCGCCGTCGACCGTGATCGCTCCGCCCTCGAGGATCATCCGGGAGTCGACGCGGTCGATGCCGAGGTGGCCCAGCAGGGCCGCGGAGATCTTGTCGTCGGTGTCGTAGGGGAAGTGCTTGCCGCCCCAGGCGTTGAAGCGGAAGTCCACGCCCGCCCGCTCGCCGTCGCGGCCCAGGACGAAGAGGGGGCCGGAGTCCCGGAACCAGGAGTCGTCCAGCGGCAGCTCGACCACGTCGACGCCCGCACCGCACCTCTCACGGGCCTCGGCCCCGCTGCCCGGCAGGGCGACCATGGTGACCGGCTCGAAGGCGGCGATCGCGGCGGCGACCTGCGCGTACTCGGCCTTGACCTCGTCGAAGACCTCTCCCCACAGCTCCTGCCGGGTCGGCCAGGCCATCAGGCAGCCTTCGTGGTCGGTCCACTCGGCCGGCATCCGGAACATCGTCATGATCTCTCCTGTTTGAAAATTTAGTCAGCATGGAGGCGAGTGCAGGGGCCCCTCGCGTCCAAGAGGGGAGGTGATGTGCCCGCATCCTCCATCGAACTGAAAATTCAGTCAATGATTCTGGCCAAGCTGATACGGAGCGGGCCAGAAGCGGTGTCGGGTGGGGCGGTCCCCGGCCCGGGGGGCCCCGGGGGGCCGGGCGGGGGGGGGGGGGGTGGGGGGGAGGGTTCCCGCCAAAGAGGGGGGAGGGGTGGGGCGCGCGATGGGGTGTGGGAAA
>NZ_JBSGWY010000015.1:59682-89759 GCF_053609145.1 Streptomyces sp. NPDC054961
GGTCTGTGTGTTTATTGCCCCCTCTGTGTTGTGGTGGGGGGCCTCTTGGGGTGGGGGGGGGGGGGGCCCCGGGGCGGGTGCCCGGGGCGTCGGGGCCGGGGGAAGCTGGGGAATGGGGCATGATCACCGCATTCAGGGCCGAAGGAGAGGCCCTGACGTTTCGATCAGGAAAAGCCCCAGGTGACGGCGCCGACCGGTAGAGTGACCCCTCGTGTCAGACCGTCGAACGGAAATACTCAGGGCCGCCACGCGCGTCATCGCGCGCCGCGGCGTGCGCGGGCTCCGGGTGGGAGAGCTGGCCGCCGAAGCGGGCGTGTCCACCTCGCTGATCTACTACCACTTCACCGACCGCGCGGGGATCCTCCGCCGGACCCTGGAGTTCATCAGCGACCGCGCCGAGCGCTACACCGTCGGGCGCGACGACGGCCACGAGGGCCCCGAGACACCCCGCGACGAACTGACGCAGGCCCTGCTCCTCGAACTCCAGGACACCCCGGAAGTCCGTGAGAACAGCACCGCCTGGGGGGAGTTGAGGGCCAGCGCGGTCTTCGATCCCGACCTGCGCGAGGACGTGGCGAAGGCCACGCACAGCTGGGTCCACGAGATCTCCTACCTCCTCGCCCAGGCCCGGCCCACCGGCACGGCCCCCGAGCACGCGGCCGCGGCCGAGCGGCTGACGGCCCTCCTCGAAGGCCTCAGCGTGCGGTGGCTCAGCGGCTCGCTGCCGCTGGAACACGCCCGCCGGCTGCTCGCCGACGCGATCGCCGCCGAGCTGGACGCCTGACCGGGCGGCCGGAGCCGTCCGGCTCGGCGAGGGCTTCCGCCGAGGGTCCCCGGGCCGCCGCCGGTTCGCACCGGCTCAGAGGAAGTAGAGGCGGTTGAGGGAGAGGGAGTCGGCCGGCTCCGAGACCAGCGGCTCCCCGTCGAGCGAGACCAGCCCCGTGCCGGGATGGACGTCGACGCTGCCGGTACGGGCGTTGCGCCGCATGTCCTTCGGCCCGATGCCCCGGGTCCCGCGGACCGCGACGCGCCGCCGCCGGGTGGGCATCAGGTCGCCGTTCGCGACGGCCGCCTCCGCGACGAACGCCACCGATATGTCGGCCGCGGTGGCCCCGTACGCGCCGAACTGGGGCCCGAGGACCAGCGGTTCGCAGCGATCCGTGGAGGCGTTGGGGTCGCCGGTGACCCCGTACGCGGGGAATCCGCCCTTGAGCACCAACTGTGGTTTCGCGCCGAAGTACTGGGGCCACCACAGGACGAGGTCCGCGAGCTTGCCGACCTCGACGGAGCCGATCTCGTGGGCCAGGCCGTGGGCGATGGCCGGGTTGATGGTCAGCTTGGCCATGTAGCGCAGCACGCGTTCGTTGTCGTCGCCGCTCGCCGCCGTACCGAAGGAGCCCACGCCGTCCAGCGGGCCGAGCTCGGCCTTCATCTTGGCGGCCATGGCGAAGGTGCGGCGTACGGTCTCGCCCGCCCGGCCCATGCCCTGGGCGTCGGAGGAGGTGATGCCGATGACCCCGAGGTCGTGCAGCACGTCCTCGGCGCCCATCGTTCCGGCGCGGATCCGGTCGCGGGCCATGGCGGCGTCGCCGGGAAGGTCCACCTTCAGGTCGTGGGCCGAGACGATCATGCCGTAGTGCTCGGCGACCGCGTCCCGGCCGAAGGGCAGGGTGGGGTTGGTGGAGGAGCCGATGACGTTCGGCACGCCCGCCATCTTCAGGACGTTGGGGACGTGTCCGCCGCCGCAGCCCTCGATGTGGAAGGCGTGGATGGTGCGGCCGTCCAGGACGCGCAGGGTGTCCTCGACGGAGAGGCACTCGTTCAAGCCGTCCGTGTGCAGGGCGACTTGTACGTCGTGCTCCTCGGCCACGCGCAGGGCGGTGTCCAGGGCGCGGGTGTGGGCCCCCATGTCCTCGTGGACCTTGAAGCCGCTGGCGCCTCCCTCGGCGAGGGCCTCGACGAGCGGGGCCGGGTGGGAGGAGGAACCGCGGGCGAGGAAGCCGATGTTGACCGGCCAGGCGTCGAAGGCGTTGAAGGCGTGCTTCAGCGCCCACGGCGAGTTGACGCCGACGGCCCAGACCGGGCCGAACTCCTGGCCGATGATCGTGGTGACCCCGGACGCCAGCGACGCCTCCATGATGCGCGGGGACAACAGGTGGACATGGGTGTCGACGGCGCCGGCGGTGACGATCATCCCCTCGCCGGAGACGATGGTCGTACCGGTGCCGACGACCACGTCGACGCCGTCGAGGGTGTCGGGGTTGCCGGCCCGGCCGATGGCGTGGATGCGGCCTTCACGGATGCCGATGCTGGTCTTGCGGATGCCGAGGACGGCGTCGATGACCAGGGCGTTGCTGATGACGATGTCGCAGGTCTCGCGGACGGCGGCGGCCTTCAGGTGCAGTCCGTCGCGGGCGGTCTTGCCGAAACCGGCCAGGAACTCGTCCCCGGGCTTCTGTGCGTCGGACTCGACCCGGACGATGAGCCCGGAGTCGCCGAGCCGGATCCGGTCGCCGGCCCGGGGGCCGTGGACCGCCATGTAGTCGTGCGGATCGGTGCTGTCCGCCGGGGCGGCGCCGGGGCGGCCGTGGCAGCCCGCGGAGTCGAAGATGCTGCCGCTCATGACTGCTCCTGGTCGTCCTGGTCGTCCCGGTGCCTCTGCTCGTCCTCGGGGCCCTGATACGCGGTGAGGTAGCCCGTGGCGCGGGCCTTCGCCAGGGCGGCCTCGCGGGCGCCGGGTGCGTCCAGCGGGCCGTCGACCAGGCCCGCGAAGCCGATGGCGACGCGCGCCCCGCCGATCGGTACCAGCTCCACCACGACGCGGGCGCCGACGTCGAAGCGGACCGAGGAGCCCGCCGGTACGGCGAGCCGGGCGCCGTAGGCGGCGCCGCGGTCGAAGGCGAGGCGCGGGTTCGCCTCGAAGAAGTGGAAGTGCGAGGTGACGCTGATGGGCACGCTCGAGGTGTTGCGCACGGGCAGCCGTATCGAGCCCTCGACGGGCCCGTACCCCGCGCCGTCACCGGGCAGCCCGGTGCCGGGCGCGTCGGCCCCGAGCGAACCCTGCCGCCGGAAGGGGTCGTCGATGACGCAGAGCCGCGTACCGTCGTCGAAAACGGCCTCGACCTGGATCGAGGTGACCACGTCGGGCACCCCGGGCAGTACGTCGTCGGCGGCGAGTACGTGACGCCCGGCGTCGATCGCCTCGGCCAGCCGCCGGCCGTCCCGCGCCGCCTCGCACACCGTGTCGGTGATCAGGGCGGTCGCCTCGGGCACGTTGAGCCTCACGCCCCGGGCGCGTCGGGTACGGGCCAGCTCGGCCGCCGTGAAGATCAGCAGCCGGTCCCGCTCGGTCGGTGTCAGTCGCATACGGCCTCATCTGTGAAGGGAGCGCGGCGGCGTGGGGCCGGCGGGTCGGTCTACGGGAGCGGTTCGTGCTGGGTGGAGCAGTGGATGCCGCCGCCCCCGGCCATGAGCCGGTCGACGTCGAGCTGGACGACGGTCCGGCCCGGGAAGGCGGCCGCGAGGGCCTGCCGGGCCGCCGCGTCCTTCGCCGAGTCTCCGAACTGGGCCGTGACCACACCGCCGTTGACCACGTGGAAGTTCATGTACGAATCCACGAACTGGGCGTCCTTCGAGCGCACGGTGTCGGGGCCGTCGACCTTGATGACCGTCAGCTTCCGGCCCCGGGCGTCCGTGGCGCCGGAGAGGATCGAGAGCTGCTCGCGGGCGTCGCGCGCCCAGACGTCGTCGCGCCCGGCCGGCGGCACCTGCACCATCACGACACCCGGGCGGACGAAGCGCGAGGTCACGTCGATGTGGTCATCGGTGATGTCCTTGCCCTTGATGCCGGGCACCCAGATCATCTTGTCCGCGCCGTACGCGCGCAGGACGGCTTCCTCGATCTCGGCGCGGCTCATGCCCCGGTTGCGGTTCTTGTTGACCAGGCTGCTCTCGGTGGCCATCACGGTGCCGTCGCCGTCGGTCTCGATCGCCCCGCCCTCGCCGACGAAGTCCGCCCTGCTGAAGGTGAGGTGTTCTTCGTACGCGACGAGCTCGGCGACCTCGGCGTCGTAGGAGTGGGTCTGCTTGCCGCCCCAGCCGTTGAAGTTCAGGCCGATGGCGTCGAGCCCGCCGCGGCCGTCCCGGCGGAAGACCGGCGCGATGTCGCGCATCCAGAGGTCGTCGGTGGGGATCGAGGTGAGGACGGTGACCTCGGGGCCGCACAGGGAGCGGGCCGTGGCGGCCGTGTAGGAGTCCGGAGCGCACAGGACGACGGGCTCGAAGCGCGCGACGGTCCTCGCGATCAGCGCGATGTCCTCCTGGATGCCGCGCAGCGCGCGGCCGCCCCAGATGGACGAGCGCGACGGCCAGGACATCCAGGTCCGGGCGTGGGGGAGGTCGTCCCGGTCCACCCACCAGCGCGGCAGGCCCCCGCCCTGCGGCCGGGGCGCCGCCGAAGCGGCCGAGCCCAGCACCGCCCCCGCCGCGCCGAGGCCGGCGACGCCGAGGACGCGGCGGCGGGAGGGCGAGGAGCCGAAGAGCCGGCTCGCGAGGGAGCGGCCGGGTCCGGGGGTGTCGGTCATCCGTGTCTCCAGATCGGGTGGGCGTGCGGGGTCGGGCACGGGCTCACTGTGACACTGACTGAAAATTCAGTCAAGAGTGTGGGTGCGGGGGTCCCGGAGGATGCGCGAGGCGATGGAGGGGGCTGGCCGCGGGATCGGGTGGGACGTCGGGGCCGGCGCGGACCGGGCCGAGGCCGGCCGGGTCCTGGGGCGCAGGCCCCGGCGGCGGGGCCCGGCCCGCGGGACGGGCAGGCGCGTCAGGCCGGGCTCGTTGCCGCGCCTGTGCCGTGCCCGTGCCGGGCTCACGCCCGGGTGCGGCCTCGGCCTGTTCGTGGGCGGGCGTGTCCGGGTGCGGGCGGCTCGGGGTCGGGCCAGGTCAGGTCAGGTCAGGTCAGGTCTGAGCCTGTTCGGGCGGGGGCGGCTCGGCTTCGGGCGGTCGGGTGACGACGACCCGGGTTCAGGCCGGTTCGGGCCGGACCCGCTCAGGTCCGGGCCGGTTCGGGTCCAGGCCGGGCCGGTTCGGCCGGACCCGCTCAGGTCCGGGCGAGGCGGTCCAGTTCGGCGTCGATGGCGGACACCATCAGCTCCCGGGCGTGCGCCAGGGGCAGGCTGCCGCTGAGCCACCGCGAGCTCAGGCCCTCCACCAGGGCCGTCAGCCGCTCGGCGGTGCCGGCGAGCGCCGCCGCCCCGGCCAGGGGGCGTACGCGGCCGAGCAGTTCGCCCACTTCCTGGACCCATACGAGCGTCGCCCGCGCCAGGTCTTCGCGCAGGTCGGGGTCGAACACCGCACTGGCGCGCAGCTCTCCCCAGGCTGTGCTGTTCTCCCGCACTCCGGGGCTGTCCTGGAACTCCAGGAGCAGCGTCTGCTCCAGCTCGCCGCGGGAGTCGAGCGGCGGATCGGCGGGATCCCGCTCCGTGGTGTACCGGCCCGCGCGGTCGTTGATGAACTCCAGCGTCGCGCGGAGGATCCCCGCGCGGTCCTTGAAGTGGTAGTAGATCAACGCCGTGGACACGCCCGCCTCCGCGGCGAGCTCCTCCACGCGCAGGCCTCGGACGCCGCGCCGGACGATGACCCGCGCGGCCCCTTCCATGATTGCTGTTCGTCGATCGGCCACGATCCGACACCCTACCCAACACCCGGCCCCGGGCGGGCCGTGGATTGACTGAATGTTCGGCCAGGCCGACGCCGTCCCCGAGGGGGTGTGACCGGGGCCACCACGATCCTGAGCCGCGCCCGGCTGCGGCATCATGGGCCTGTACCGGGTGAGGGGGGATGCGGGTGTCACAGGACGAGTCGCGCGGCAGCGTCGTGGTGGCCGGGCGCTACCGCCTGGAGGAACGGCTGGGCCGGGGCGGGATGGGGACCGTCTGGCGGGCGACCGACGAGCTCCTGGGGCGCCCGGTCGCCGTCAAGGAACTCCACCTGGGCGAAGGTGACGAGGGCGTCGTCGCCGCCGGGGCCCTGCGCGAGGCGCGCGCCGTGGCGCACGTCCGGCATCCCCACGTCGTGGTGGTCCACGACGTCGTCGAGCACGAAGGCCGCCCGTGCATCGTCATGGAACTGGTCGACGGCGGTTCGCTCGCCGACCTGATCGGCGCCGGCAAGACCCTCACCCCCGTCGAGGCGGCCAGGACGGGCCTCGCCCTGCTCGGAGCCCTGACCGCGGCGCACGGCAGGGGAGTGCTCCACCGGGACGTCAAACCGGCCAACGTCCTCATGGAGGCCGACACCGGCCGCGTGGTGCTCACCGACTTCGGGATCGCCCGGCTCAGCGGCGCCACCACCATCAGTGAGACGGGCGCGTTCGTCGGCTCGCCCGAGTACACCGCCCCCGAGCGGATGCAGGGCGCCGAGGCCGGTCCGGCCTCCGATCTGTGGTCGCTCGGCACCCTGATGTGCGCCGCCCTGACCGGGGAGTCGCCCTTCCGCCGCGATTCGCTGGGCGGGATCCTGCACGCGGTCGTCTCCGCCGAGATCCGCCCGCCGGCTCAGGCCGGACCGCTGCTCCCGGTCATCCGCGGGCTGCTGGAGCGCGATCCGGAGCGCAGGATGGCGGCGCCCGAGGCCGAACGCCTGCTGTCGGCGTACCTGGCCGGCGGGAGCCTCGCGCCCGCAGACCGGATCCCCGGAGCCGTGGCCGGGCGCGCGGCCACGGCCGCCTCCGCGGCCGCCTCCCGACGCGGACCGCATCCGGGCTCCGAGGGGTTGACCGCTCCCGCCGTGGCCCCGCGCCCGACGGCCCGGCAGCTCGTCGCCACCCGGCCGGGCCTTCGTGCCGGGCTGATCGCGGCCGCCCTCGTCCTGGTCGCGTCCGGAGCGCTGGCCGGCGCCTCACTGCTCGGCGACGAGGACGAGACGGGGGGACGGGCGCGGGACGCGGCGGCCGGCGCCCCTCGCACCCCGGGCGCGTCCGAGCTCGCGAGCCCGCCCGCGACGCCGTCCGCGAGTGCGGGGGGCACGGCCGGGAGCGCGCTGCCGGCCGGGTACCGGGCCGTCGCCGATCCGCAGGGCTTCGGCGTCGCCGTACCCGAGGGGTACCAGCGGGCCACCGACGACCAGAGGGTCTTCTACATCTCCCCGGACGGCGCGTTCCGCATCGGAATCCGGGTCAAGATGCCGGTGCCCGGCGGTCCGCTCGGAGTGATGCGGCAAGCCCACGCGAACGGACCGGAGACCAACCCCGGCTACCAGGGCGGCACGGTCGTCCCGACGCGCCACCACGAACTCCCGGCGGCGCTCTGGGAGTTCACCTGGGACGGCTTCAGCCCCGCCGAGGGGGCACGGCACACCTACGACCTCTGCTGGGACGAGAACGGCAGGATGTACGACATCTGGGTCTCCGCGCCCGTCGGCGAACTCGACCGGGCGAAGGCCCACTTCGACACCGCCATCGCCACCTTCGTCCCCGGCGCGCCCGGCACCGTCGCCCCCTGACGCCGCTCAGGTGCGCAGCACCACCAGGCCGTCGGCCGCCCGCAGGATCCCCGGGAGCAGCGGGGCGAAGGTCCGGGGGAGCGCCAGACGCGCGACCCCGCCCTCCGGCGGCGCGTCGAAGAGGTACGCCGCCTCCGCGGCGCTGTCGCTGACCAGGTGCGGGCCGTCCGGCTCCTCGGCGGACCGGGGCAGCGGGGTCCGGAAGATCCTGCGCAGATGGCGCAGGGTCTCCGGGGTGACCGGCCCCTGCGCCGGGCCCGGTACGGCGGCCGGGTCGCCCGGAGCCTCCGGAGCGTCCGAGCCCCCGGAGATACCCGCGGTCCCGTCCGCCCCGGGCGCCGTCGAGGCCTCCGCGACGTCACCCGCCTCCGCGGCGTCCGGCGGGATCGCCCCCGCCAGCAGCAGCGCCAGCAGCACGGGCACCGCCTTGCGGCGCAGCGCCTGCGTGGCCTGCCGCAGCCGGTGCGCGTGCGCGCCGGGCAGCGACAGCGCGAGGCTGCCCGCCGCGTCCCCGAGCGTGAGGGGCACCGCCGCGCAGACCACCCCCGGGGCGTATTCGCGCAGATCGAAGACGGGCGCGCCCGGGGCCACGGCGTCGAGCGCCGTGAACAGGGCCCGGCTGTCGGTGATGGTCCGGTCCGTGAGCCGGGCGGGCCGGTGCCGGGCCACGTGATCGGCGCGGCCGTCGTGGCCGAGCTGGCTGAGCAGGCATTTGCCCACCGCGCTGGCGTGCGCGGCGTACCGGAAGTCGACCCACTCCCGCACGGGCGGGGTGCCGGGCCCGTCGGCCATCTGGGTGATGCGGACCTCACCCTCCGCGTACCGGCTCAGGTACACGGCCGCGCCCGTGCTGTCCCTGGCCAGCGCCAGCGTGCGCTGGAGCTGGCGCGCGAGGCCCCGGGCGAGCGCGGGTCCGCAGGCGTACACCCCGGCGCCGGGCCGGTACGCGTACCCCTCCTCGCACAGCATCGACAGCAGGGGCCGGAGCTCCGCCTCGGCCAGCCCGGCCTCCCGCCCGAGCCGGCCGGCCCGTACCCCGAGCGGCCGCCGCTCCAGGACCCGTACGACGGCCAGGGCGCGCCGCGCCAGCGTCAGGGCCTCGCCCCCGCCGGGCTGTACGACGGTCTTCCGGGCCGCCGCCGTCAGCGCGGGGTGGCGCAGCGGGCCCGTACCCGGTCCGGGCGGCCGCACCGGAGCGGGCGCAGGCGGCTGGAACACGGCCAGCACCCGGGACACCCCGGGTCTGGGCAGGGGCACCGGGCCCAGGTCGGGATCGTCGAGCTGTTCGACGTGGCGCAGTACGGCCGCTTGCGCGCACAGCCGCACCTCCCGCAGGTCCCGCGGCCCGCCGGGCCGGAACCCGCGCCGGCCCAGTTCCCGCGCCCAGAACCGGGCGTCGTGGTGTTCGCCGCGCCGGGAGTGGTCGAGGAAGAGGCAGTACGCCGCGTGCGCGGTGCGGGAGCATCCGGAGCCGGCGGCGAACTGCCACCAGAAGCGGGCCCCTTCGCGCAGCCCGGCCAGGTGCAACAGGCAGCCGAAGACGACGGCCCCGGGCAGGTCGGCGTGGCCGTCGCCCTCGAAGGCCACGAGCCGCTCCCCGGACCCCGGCGCGCACACGCGGGCCAGGCAGGCGGCCTTGAGGTCGAGCCTGGCCCGCTCCGCGTCCAGCGGCAGGTCCCGCGCGGGGTCGCACCAGCCCGGCCCCCGGCGCCCGCCGGACGTCCCGCGCCTCCTGGAGACCGGCTGCGCGCCGGGGTCCGGGCCGTAGCCGCGCCCCTCGTCGCCGCGCAGCAGTCGTGCCTCCGCCGCGCCCAGGTCGTAGTGCGGGTAGCGGTCGCGCACGCTCGCGCGCGTCAGGAACTCCTCCAGCGAGCGGGGGAGTCCGGCGTCATCGTGCCGGGCGCCGCGACTCGCGTCGCGGCTCATGACCCGGCGGACGTGTCGAGCAGCACGGCGAGCCGCCGCTGCGCCTGGCCGAGCTGGGAGCGGACCGTGGCCTCGTCCACGCCCATGATGGAGGCCGCCTCGCCGGGGGTGCACTCGAGGCCGTACCGCAACAGCACGGTGTCGCGCTGCCGTTCGGCGAGGTGGGACACGGCGGAGTAGAAGCGGATGGCGTCGGTGAGCACCCCGTACTGGTCGGCTTCCGCGTGGGCCTCCTTGAGCGCGGCTTCGAAGGCACTGGTGTCCATCGGTTCCGGCCAGGGGCTGCGGCGGTACTGGCGGCCGGCGATCCGCTGCTTGAGCACGGTCCACGCGTAGGCGTCGAGGCGGTCCATGTGCAGCATCCGCGGCCACTCGCCCATGATCGAGTCGAAGGCGGCGTCGACCGCTTCCTCGGCCGCCGCGTCGGATCCCAGCTGCAGGTACGCGAACCGCATGTAGGACGGGCGCCGGTCGGTGTGGAAGGCCCAGTAGGACAGGCGCGCGTGCGGATCCCACTGGCTCATGGGCGTCGGCCGCCGACGCCGGCTCGGCAGACCCACGGCCCCGCCACCGGACTCCTCCGGACCGCTGCCATCGCTCACCGCTCCACCCCATCCCGTGTGCGGGGCAAGGAAATCAGCGCGGGCGCATCCAGGGGGCGCAGAGAGTGAACCTGGAGGCATTACGTTCGGTGATGACCGATCAGTGAACGAAGTCGATCACCTCGGCGCTCAACCAGCGCGAACGCGGGAGCCGCCCCCTCGTGCAGGCGTTCCACGCCCCCGCCGGGGGCGCACGGCGTGTGACCATCCCAAGATTCACTCGTTTGTCGGAGTGTGGGCACAACACAGCGATTCGCGATCACCGCCGTGGAGCAGGCCGAGGCCGTCCTCGTCGAGCAGTACCCCCAACTCGTGCGGCTCGCCTACGTGACGCTCCCGGTCTCCCTGGGCCGCCACGCCCGGGTGCTCCTGGCGCACAAGGCCGTCCAGCGGGCCCTTCCGCGCGGCGGCCGCGGCGCCACCGGCGCCCCGGCCGGTCCCGACAGCCCGGGCGGTCCGCTGGCCGCGGTCCGCGTACGGGTCCTGCGCGCGAGCCTCGCTCAGGCCGGACCGCTCCGCGTCGCCGCGACCGCGCTGGGCTGGCCGCCGGTCCCGCCCTTCGTGTGGGGGCTGCGGCTGTGGCCCCCCGCGGGCGGCATCGACGAGGCCGCCCGGATGCTGGGCGGGGCCGCGGGCCCGGTCCGGGCCGCGCGCCGCAGCTCCTGTACGCGGGGGACGTCGGGGGCCGGGCGCGCTACCTGCTCGCGCCCTGGATCGCCAAGGCCGCCACCCGGGACCTCCTGCGGACCACGGACGGGGGCGCGCCCCTGGCCGTCTCCGCCGACGGGGTCACCGCGGAGAGCGCGGTACCCCGTACGGAAGGCGGCGGCCCCTGCGCGGCATGGCCCGTGCTGGAGCTGACCTCCTCCACCCGGATCGTCGAGAAGCACTCCTTCGTCCTCGCCGACCTCGGTGCGCTGACCCCCGTCCACCTGACCTACACCCCGCTGCCCGACGGCCCGGCCGCGGTGGCCGCGCGCCAGCCGCGCGAGGCCACCGGGCCCGTCGCGCGGGCGGCCTGGGCGCCGGCCGCCTGCCGGCTGCGGGAGTTCGCGGACGGCGGGGTCCGGGCCGTGAACATCTGGGACTTCGCCGACTCCGAACTCCCCGACGGCGCCGGCCGCGCCGTCTGGTCCTGCACCCGGGCCTCGGGATGGGCCGGGCCCGGCGACGTCCTGGTCCAGCTGCGCCCGGCCGCCGGACCCCCGCAGGACGTGGCGCGGGCCCGCGCGACCGCCGCGTGCGGACGCTTCGGCCGGCACCTGCTCGCGGGCACCCGGTGGCGGTCGCCGGCCGGCCGCTGGTACCTGCTGGCGGCGGGCAGCCGCGAGGTCGCCGGCATCACCGCGGCCGGCGCCGTCCGGGCGGAGGCGGCCGGCCGCGCCCTGGCGGTACCCGTGGCCGGACCGCAGGGCGCCGCGGTCTCCCTGACGGGCAGGCTGGCCGGCGGCGCGTCGATCACCGCGATCGACGGGGGTACGGGCGGCCGGGACTGAACTCCGGTCCGGCGCTCCCGTCCCCCGCTGTACCATGGCCGCAACGCGAGGGCCGTGACGCAGAGGTCACCACCCTCGCTTTTGCGTTACGGCCAGCACCGTCCACCCCGCAGAAATACGGCACGTGGCGTTTCGGCGGTTCGATACGATGAACCGCACGTCACGTTGTACCGGCATAGATGAAATGGAGCATCCGAGGATGGCTCGACACCTGATCACCAGCGCGCTTCCCTACATCAACGGGATCAAGCACCTGGGCAACATGGTCGGGTCGATGCTTCCGGCGGATGTGTACTCCCGGTACCTCCGCCAGCGCGGCCACGACGTCCTCTACATCTGCGCCACCGACGAGCACGGCACCCCCGCGGAGCTCGCCGCCAAGGCGGCCGGCATCTCGGTCTCCGAGTTCTGCGCGCAGGCACACGACGCCCAGAAGGCGGTCTACGACGGCTTCGAGCTGTCCTTCGACTACTTCGGCCGCAGCTCCTCCGCCCAGAACGCCGAGATCACGCAGCACTTCGCGCGGCGCCTCCAGGAGAACGGCTTCATCGAGGAGCGCGCGATCCGGCAGGTCTACTCGCCGGTCGACGGCCGCTTCCTGCCGGACCGCTACGTCGAGGGCACCTGCCCGCACTGCGGCTACGACAAGGCCCGCGGCGACCAGTGCGAGAACTGCACCCGCGTCCTGGACCCCACGGACCTGATCGAGCCCCGCTCGGCCATCTCCGGCTCCACCGAGCTGGAGGTCCGCGAGACCAAGCACCTCTTCCTCCTGCAGTCCAAGCTGCAGGTCGAGGTCGAGGCCTGGGTCGCGGAACACGAGGAGGAGTGGCCGCAGTTGGCTTCCTCCATCGCCCGCAAGTGGCTGACCGAGGGCCTGCACGACCGCGCCATCACGCGTGACCTCGACTGGGGCGTCCCCGTCCCCGCCGACACGTGGCCCGAGCTGGCCGCCGAGGGCAAGGTCTTCTACGTCTGGTTCGACGCCCCGATCGAGTACATCGCCGCCACCAAGGAGTGGTCGGACGCCGACCCGGCCAACCGCGACTGGAAGTCGTGGTGGTACGAGGCGGAGGACGTCCGCTACACCGAGTTCATGGCCAAGGACAACGTCCCGTTCCACACGGTGATGTTCCCCGCCACCGAACTCGGCGTGCGCGAACCCTGGAAGATGGTCGACTACGTCAAGGCCTTCAACTGGCTGACGTACTACGGCGGCAAGTTCTCGACCTCGCAGAAGCGCGGAGTCTTCACCGACCAGGCCCTCGAGATCCTGCCGGCCGACTACTGGCGCTACTTCCTCATCGCCAACGCGCCCGAGTCCGACGACTCCTCCTTCACGTGGGAGCACTTCACCTCCACGGTGAACAAGGACCTCGCCGACACCCTCGGCAACTTCGTCAACCGCGTGCTCTCCTTCTCGCGCAAGCGCTTCGGCGACGACGTCCCCGCCGGCAACGCGGCCGGAGAGGCCGAGGCCAAGCTGGGCACGCAGATCGCCGAGCTGCTGGCCGAGTACGAGGGCCACATGGACACCCTCCAGTACCGCAAGGCCGCCGCCGCGCTGCGCGCCCTGTGGTCGGCCGGAAACTCCTACCTGGAGGAGAAGGCCCCCTGGCTGGAGATCAAGACCGACCCCGAGGGTGCGGCCCTCACCCTGCGCACCGCGATGAACCTCATCCACCTCTACTCGGTGGTCTCCGAGCCCTTCATCCCGGCCTCGGCGCGCGCCATGCGCTCCGCCTTCACGCTCGCCGACGACACGGCGACGTGGATCAGCCCGGAGCAGGCCGCCTCCCTCGACGCGGTGCCGGCCGGTACGCCGTTCACCGTGCCGCCGGTGCTCTTCGCGAAGATCACCGAAGAGGACCTGGACTCGTACCGCGAGCGCTTCGGCGGTACGCCGGAGGCCTGAGCCTTCCGAGCCGTCCGTACGGCGAACTGACGCAGGGGCGCGACCTTCCGGGGTCGCGCCCCTGCGGCGCGTCCGACGGCCGGCGGATTCCCGCGGCCAGTCGGCGCGCTCGGTGCGCGGCGTGCCTCCGCGCGGGGATCTTGACCTGTCCGTGGCGTGTCGAAGCCGGGCGTTGATCGTTTCTTCAGGCGTAACCCTCATCCCTGCTGCGGAATCGGGAGAACGCGCGGTGACCGCTTGGCAGTACTTCGCCGGGGCCGGCCTGGTGGCGGCGCTCTGTCCGCTGCACGGTCACGTGGAGGTCGCCGGAGACGGCCACGGACGGGGTGCCCGGGTCGACCTGTGCGTCCCGGCCGGCTCGGAGCCCGGGCCGACCGCGGCGTCGCCCTTCGTACGGGCCGTGCCGCCGGGGCGGGGGACCGTGCCCGGCGCGGCGCACCCGACCGTGCGGCACCCCGGGCAGGGTCCGCTCCCGCGGCCGGGTCCGGCGGCGCGGTCCGCTCCGGGGCCCGTGGCGGAGGCCGTGGCGGAGGCCGTGGCCGGGGTGGCGCAGCCGCCGGTGGCCGCGGCGCAGGAGCCCGCGGCGGCTCCGACGCCCGTGGCCGAAGCGGCGGCTCCGGTCCGGGGCGCAGCCGTGGCCGGGCCCGTGAGCCGCTTCCACGTGCGCCCGTACCACTCGTCGGCACTGGCGCGGCGCGGCCCGGACGGCATGTCCACCCTGATGCTCATGGTCGTCGTGACCACCCCGGCGGTGCTGTCGGCCGTCGCCCTGCGGCCGCGTTCCAAGAGCCGCGGCTGAACGTTCAGTCCGTTCACCTCAACCTACGGAGAACCCTCGTGTCCGAATGGCTGGTCCTGGCCATCGCCTTGGCGCTCGTCTGCGCCGTCGTCTTCGCCTTCACCGCGCTCCGGCACCGCCGGGTCGCCGTCGACGAGGACACCAGCGAGACCCCCGACGTCATCGAGTACATGGTGATGATGGTCGGAGTGGTCTACGCGATCGTCCTCGGCCTGGCCATCGCGGGCGTCTGGGAGGCGCGCGGCGCCGCCGAGGACAGCGTGCGCCGCGAGGCCCAGTCGCTGTACGAGGTCACGCAGCGGGCCGATGTCTATCCGGCCCCCGTCCGCGACCGGATCCGGGGCGAGGTGAACGCGTACGTCGCGCACACCGTCAGCGTGGACTGGCCGCGGCTGGTCTCCGGGGAGGGCGCGTCCACGGAGGGCGGTGAGCTGCTCGGCAAGCTGCGCGGGGACGTCACCCACCAGAGCCCGGGCAACGAGCTCCAGGCGCAGGCCTACCAGCCGCTGCTGGACCACATCGCGGCCGCCGACGACGCCCGCCACGAGCGGACGCAGAGCGACGCGTCGACGCTGCCCGGCGTGGTGTGGCTGGGGCTGGTGGTGGGCGGGCTGGTCACGGTCGGGCTGATCTTCGCCCTGCAGATCCGGCGTTCGGGCCGGGAACTCCTGCTGGCGGGGCTGTTCAGCACGCTGATCGTGTTCCTGCTGTTCATGGTGTGGAGCTTCGACGCGCCCTTCGGCCGGGAGGGCATCGATTCCGCGGCGCCGTTCGAGGACCTGTTCCCGGCCCTGTCCCTGGCCGTCGGCCGCTGATCAGCGGCTCGACGGCTCGACGGATCCGGCCGGTTCAGAGCGCCGCCAGGGAGGCCTGGCGGCGGAACTCGGCGACCACCGGCGAGTTCCGCAGGGCGTGGGAGATCCGTACGAGGTCGCGCGGCCCGTCGGCGGCCTGCGGAGCCCCCTCCTCGCTGGCCCCGATGACCCGCCCCTCGGGGTCGGCGGAACGGGCCCGTACGGCGGCGGCGACCATGGCCGCGTCGGCCACGGCGCGCGCCGTCTCCTCGTCGGCGCCGGCGGCGAGGGCCCGTGCGAGGGCCTCGTCGCGGTGGCCCTGGTCGAAGTACGGGCCGAGGTGCAGGAAACCGTCGTGGATGTCGGACTCGCGCTGGATCATCCGCAGTTCCGCGGCGGACCACCAGGCCATCCGCACGCCGGGCGCGCCCTCGGGCCCGGCGGTCCGCACCTCGTGCCAGAGCGTGCCGAGGCGCCGGTAGGTGGCCCAGTTGCCCAGGCTGTCCGTGAGGCGCTGGCACACGAGCGGGAGCACGAAGCCGACCGCGCTCACGAGCGCGCCGAGCGAGGCGACGGGCGGGGCGACCGAGGTGCTGAGCCAGTCCAGGTCGTGGCCGGCCCAGCGGGCGCCGACGGCGGTCATCTTGGTGGCGTCGTAGCTGAGGTTGAAGAGGTACCCCACGACGATGATCATCAGGCCGACGCGGAGCCAGCCGCGGACCTGGAGGGACCAGCGCCAGCACATCGCGACCATCACGAAGGCGGCCACGTTGTGCGCCAGCAGGTAGAGCGCGATCAGTTCCCGCATGAACGGGGTGTTGGCGTAGTACGTGTCGAAGTCCCGCAGCCGCTCCTCGGGGGCCTCGCCGAGGGCGAACAGCAGCGTGAGCAGCACGATCACGACGGCGTAGCCGAGGATCCAGCGGCGCGAGACGCGCCGGGTCTGCTCCGGATGTCCGCCGCGCCAGTTGACGATCAGTACGAGGCAGGCGGCGCTGAAGGCGGTGATCAGGCAGTAGACGAGCGGGGCGGAGAAGTTGGGGACGCCCGTCCAGCGGTTGACCGCCTCGATGGTGGGCGGGGCGGCGAAGGTGAACACCGCTCCGGCCAGGGTCAGCAGGGCGCAGACCGATCGCAGCAGCGGGTCGCGCCAGTTGTGCCGTAGCGCCGGCAGTTTGAAGGCGAGGGCAACCGCCATCGCCGCTGCCGGTATGTAGTAGTCCTGGCCGTTCAACGGTCGTTCCTGTGCCCCCGGTATCCGAGCGAGGCCTCGATGCGGCCCGCCAGCTGATCACGCTGTGCCGGTGCCCGGTGGCTGGCCGATCCGGCCAGCCAGGTGCGGCACCTGCTGCCCAGCAGTAAACCGAACGTTTCCGCTTCGGTCTCCTCCTGGACGTCGGCGCGCGTGCGCGCGGCGACGCGTCGTACGGTCTCGCCGATGTCGGCCTCGTCCGACAGCAGCCGGGCGGCGACGGCGGCGCCGTCGACGTGGTGGCTGCAGTGACCGGCCTTCATGTGCCACAGCTCGTGACCGAGGATCACCAGCTGATGGTCGGGTGCGGTGCGTTCCTCGATGACCACCAGATCGCGGTCCGCCATGTCGAGCCACAGACCGCTGGCCGTCCCCGGCGGGAACGAGGCCATCCGGAACTCCACCCGGCGGCCGCGGTGTTTGCTCATGCCCTCGCAGAGGGCGGCGTAGAGGTCTACGGGCTCCACGGGCGCGGTCAGCGTGATGCCGGCCACCAGCTCCCCGCACAACCGCCGCTGCTCTCTGCCTATGCTCACCGTTCTCCCCGTCGGCGCGGATCCGGATCAGGACTCAAGGATCAGACCCAGACTTTCGACTGGGTCAGGATTCGTTCGGTTTGACGCTTTCGAGGAGCATGTCCAGCCATTCGGTCACCTTGTCCCGGTGCTTGTCGCTGGGCAGTTGGGCGGCCCGCCAGGCGATGCCCCGTACTCCGTGGTTCTGCAGAAGTCTTGCCAGCGGATCGCCTGCCGAAGCGGCCGCGGCCGGTGCGGTTTCCCGCGCGCGGCCCGCGAAGTCCTGGAGCAGCTGTTGCTCGGTCCGCTGGAGCGCGTCCGTGAGGGCGTCGGTGTCGTGGGCGGTGAGGAATCCGGCGTGCACTCCGAAGAAGCGCTGGATCGCGTCACAGTGCTCCATGGTCGGCCGGCGGTCGCCGTTGATCAGGGCTCCGGCCTGCTGGCGCGACATGGCGGCGCCGTCCGCGATCTCCTGCTGCGTGTAGCGGCGCCCGTTGGGCTTGACGCGGGTGCGCCGCAGCAGGTCGAGGCGCTGGAGGAAACGGGTCTGGAGATCGGGTTCGCCGGCCGGCCGGCCGTCCAGCAGGCTCCGCACCACGTCGGCGGGAACGCCGGAGGCCTCGGAGAGGCGGCGCAGGTCGAATACCTGGTTCAGGTCGCGGCCCATCTTGCCGGCGAGCTCGGCGACGCGCGTGACGGTGGCCGCCAGGAGCGCGTTGGCCACCGCGACGGGAGCCGGGAAGCCGTCTGTCACCAGTGGTTCTCCTAGATCGCGCGAGGTCGGGGTGCGGGCACGTGGCAGGCTCCTGGAATCTATCCGGTCTCTGTGCGCAGGGCTAGAACTTGCCACAGCTGTGGCGGGAATGAGCTGTCAAGAGGCTGGAATTGCCACAATAGTTGACACTCGAATGAAGTCGGTAGCAGGATCGCCACACGGAAATGAAGATCCAGACCGTATTTTTTTTAGAGGGGGAGCTCTCGGTGCCACATCTCGCAGCGGTGGGCCCGTCCGAAGGACTCGCCCACGTCGGTGGGGAGCGCCTGTCAGGCGAGGAGTCCGCACGCGGCGCCGTGCGGTCGGAGCGACGCAAGGAGATTTTGCGCCAGCGCCGCGAGGAACTCGGGCTGAGCCAGGAGGACATGGCCGCACGGCTGCGCATCAGCGTGCGGGCGTACGGGAACTGGGAACGCGGCCTGGTCAAGGAGTGGACCGACCGCAAGCTGCTCGCCCTGGCCGAGGCCCTGGAGATGGGCGAGCGGCAGTGCTTCTGGCTCTTCCGGGTCATGGTCGACCGCGACCCGCCGCCCACCTGGCGGGGCGCCGAGGACAGCCGGCTGCCCGACGACCCGGCCCAGCGCGACTACCTCTGTGACTACGCGGCCCTCATGGAGGCCGTCCCCTACCCGAGTTTCCTCGTGGACCACCGCTGGGACGTGGCCCTGACCAACTCGGCCTTCGACCGGCTCTTCCAGTCCGTGCGACCGCACCCGACGGCCCTGCCGGACGACAACTTCCTGCGCTTCGTGCTGTTCCACCCGGACGCCGCGGCCGTGCTGGAAGACCACGAACCGTCCTGGTGCGTACCGCTGCTGGCCCGGTTCTCCACCGCGCTGGCCGCGTCCCCCGAGGACGAGGGCCTGCGCAGCATCCGCCAGGAGGTGGCCCGCGACCCGTTCATGGAGGCCGCCTACCGGTACGGGGTGCCGCACTGGCTGAGCACGTACGGGGCCGAGGCCGCCGAGCAGGACGGCGCCGTGCGCTCGGTGCGCCACCCCGACCCGAGCTGGGGTCTGGTGCGCTGCCGCCTGGTGGCCGAATCCAGCCGGATGCTCGACGGGATGGGACTGACCCGGATGACCCTGGTCCTCTCGGCGCCGCTGGGACCGCCGGCCGGCCCGGTCCGCGGCGGCCCGGAGCCGCTGCCGCACCACGCGCCGCGGCTGCGGGCCGTGCCGTCGCCCCGGGACTGACGGGCCAGGGCCCTGCCGTCGCCGGTGGACCGGCCCGGCGGGTGACACTGGTGTCACGAATCGTGGCACTGCGAAGGGCGGTAAGGGCGTGCGGCTGACGATCCTCGGCGGGGGCGGCTTCCGGGTACCGCTCGTCTACGGAGCCCTGCTGGGCGACCACGCCGAAGGCAGGGTGGCGCACGTGACCCTGTACGACGAGGACGCCGCCCGGCTCGGTGCCATGGCGCGGGTGCTCGCGGACCAGGCGGCCGCCGCCGGCGTCACGGACGCCCCTCGCGTCACGGCCACCACCGACCTCGACGAGGCCCTGCGCGGAGCCGACTTCGTCTTCTCGGCCATCCGCGTCGGCGGACTCGAGGGGCGCGCCGCGGACGAGCGGATCGCCCTGGCCGAAGGGGTCCTGGGCCAGGAGACGGTGGGGGCGGGCGGGATCGCGTACGGCCTGCGGACGGTCCCGGTGGCGCGCGAGCTCGCGCGCAGGATCGCCCGTACCGCTCCCGAGGCGTGGGTCATCAACTTCACCAACCCGGCCGGAGTGGTGACCGAGGCCATGGCCGAGGAGCTCGGGGAGCGGGTCATCGGGATCTGCGACTCGCCCGTCGGCCTCGGGCGGCGGATCGCGCGGCTGCTCGGCGCGCGGCCACAGGACGCCTGGATCGACTACGTCGGCCTCAACCATCTGGGCTGGGTGCGCGGGCTGCGGATCGGCGGGCGCGACGAGCTGCCGCGCCTGCTGGCGGACACCGAGGCGCTGGAATCCTTCGAGGAGGGACGGCTGTTCGGGGCCGAGTGGCTGCGCTCGCTGGGGGCGATCCCGAACGAGTACCTGCACTACTACTACTTCAACCGTGACACGGTACGGGCGTACCAGCAGGCCGAGCGGACGCGCGGGGCGTTCCTGCGCGACCAGCAGCGCGGGTTCTACGCCGAGGCCGCCCGGCCGGGCCTGGGCGCCGGCGCGGCCCTGAGCGCCTGGGACCGGACCCGGGCCGAGCGCGAGGCCACGTACATGGCCGAGAACCGCGAGGTCGCCGGAGTAGGCGAGCGCGACGAGAGCGACCTGGAATCGGGAGGGTACGAGAAGGTCGCCCTCGCGCTCATGCGGGCGATCGCCCGGGACGAGCGCGCCACCCTGATCCTCAACGTCCGCAACCGCGGCACGCTCGCGGTGCTCGACGCGGAGGCCGTCATCGAGGTCCCGTGCCTGGTCGACGCCAACGGGGCCCACCCGGTGGCGGTCGACCCGCTGCCGCTGCACGCGGTCGGCCTGGTGACCTCGGTCAAGGCCGTCGAGCGGGAGGTCCTGGCGGCCGCGGCCGGCGGATCGCGGGCGGCCGCGGTCAAGGCCTTCGCGCTGCACCCGCTCGTGGACTCGGTCGGGGTGGCGAGGCGGCTGCTGGACGGCTACGCGGCCGAGCACCCGGGGCTGGGCTACCTGCGCTGACGCCGCGGCCGCGGGCGCACCCGGACGGCCCAGCGCCGCATGCGGCCGGCCGGGTGCGCTGTGAGAGTGCGAGATGTGACCACAGCCACCGCCGTACCCGCCACGGCGCCGCCCGTCCTCGACCGGCGTAGGCGCAACGTCATCTTCGCCACGATCATGCTGGGCGTGCTGCTGGCGGCGCTCGACCAGACGATCGTGGGCACGGCCCTGCCCACGATCGTGGCGGACCTCGGCGGCGGGGACCACATGTCCTGGGTCGTGACCTCCTACCTCCTCACGGAGACGGTCGCGACGGTGCTCGTCGGCAAGTTCGGCGACCTCTTCGGCCGGAAACTGGTCTTCCAGGTCTCCGCCGTCATCTTCATCACCGGTTCCTTCCTGTGCGGCCTGGCGAGCAACATGACCCTGCTCATCATCTGGCGGGGCCTGCAGGGCATCGGCGCCGGCGGCCTCATGGTCACCTCGATGGCACTCATCGCCGACGTGGTCCCGCTGCGCGAACGCGGCAAGTACCAAGGCGCGATCGGCGCCGTCTTCGGCGTCGCCACGGTGATCGGCCCCCTGCTCGGCGGATTCTTCACGGACCATCTGACCTGGCGCTGGGCCTTCTACGTCAACGTCCCGATCGCCGTGGTGGTGGTCATCGCGGCCGCGCGGACCATCCCGTCCGTACGGGCCGCGGGGAAGCCCGTCATCGACTACCTGGGCATCGCGCTGGTCGCGGCCGGCGCCGGCGCCCTGATCCTGGCCACGAGCCTGGGCGGCAACGAGTACGCCTGGAGTTCGCCGCTCATCATCGGACTGTTCGCCGGCGGCGCGCTGGCCCTGGCGCTCTTCTGCGTGGTCGAGACCCGGGCCGTCGAACCGATGCTGCCGATGCGTCTGTTCCGCAACCCCGTCTTCTCGGTGTGCTCGGTCCTCAGCTTCGTCGTCGGGTTCGCGATGCTCGGCGCGATGACCTTCCTGCCGACGTACCTGCAGTACGTGGACGGGGATTCGGCCATGGTCTCGGGCGTACGGACGCTGCCGCTGGTCGTCGGCCTGCTCATCGCCTCGATCTTCAGCGGCACCGTCACGAGCAAGACCGGCCACTACCGGATCTTCCCGATCGTGGGCTGCGCCGTGATGGGGCTCGGTCTCTATCTGCTGTCGCGGATGGGCCCGGGGACGAGCGCCTGGCTGGAGTCGCTCTACATGTTCGTCCTCGGCGTCGGCATCGGCCTGTGCATGCAGGTGCTGACCATCGCCGTGCAGAACACCGTGGACTACGCCGACCTCGGCACCGCGACCTCGGGCGTCACGTTCTTCCGCACGCTCGGCAGCGCTTTCGGTACCGCCGTCTTCGGCACGATCTACGCCAACACCCTGCAGCCCGCGCTGACGAAGGCGGTCGCGGAGGCGGCGCGCCTCACGGGGCAGGACCCGCAGCAGCTCGGCAAGGCGGCGATGAGCCCGCAGGGCGTGCACGGACTCGATCCGGTGGCGGCCGAACCGGTCATCCACGCGTACGCGGAAACCCTGCAGACGGTGTTCCTGTGGACCGTGCCGGTGGCGCTGGTGGGCTTCGTCGTCGCGCTGTTCCTCAAACAGGTGAAACTGCGCGACAGCGCCCGCGCCGCCTCCACGGACATGGGCGACGGCTTCGGCTCGCCGGCCACGGCGTCCGGGGACTCGGCCAAGCTGCTGGAACTGGCGGTCGGCAAACTGGTGCGGAGCATGGGCGCGGAGACCGCGCGCGGGATCGTCACGGCGTCGGACACCCGGCTGGACATGGCCGGCGCGTGGGCGGTGATGCAGGTGGACCTGATGACCCGCACGGTCGGCCACGCGAGCCTCGCCTTCATGGCGACGCGGCGGCACCTGCCCCCCGAGGTCCTGCTGCCGGTGTTCGAGCGGATGGTGGAGGAGGGCTACCTGACGCGGCAGAACGGTTTCTACACGCACACCCCGGCGGGGGAGCGCGAGGCGGGAGTCATCTCGGGCGCGTGGGCGCAGTGGCTGGGCGACCAGCTGGAGAAGGACCGCGGCCGCCCGCGCAGCGCCGAACTGCGGGCGGCCGCGGACGCGATCGCCAAGCGGCTGCTGGCGGAGGACCTGCGCGACGGGAACTTCGCGCCGCGGGCGATGGCGGGGCGGCCGTAGGGGCGGCGGATCGGGCACTCGGGAACTTCCGGTCCGTCACGGGCGTCTGAACGGGGGAAGGCAGACGATCAACGGGGAGGGTCCGGGGATGAGGCTCACGCTGGCGGAGGAGATCACGCTGCTGTCGCTGGACGACGAGTCCGGGGCGCTCAAGCGGCGGCAGTCGGCGGGCTGGGCCGTGGCGGGTGCGGTCCTGCTCGAACTGGTCATGCTGAAGCGGGTGTCGGTGTCGGGCAAGTACCTGCACCTGGTCGACACCTCGCCCACCGGTGAGGAACTGCTCGACGGACGGATCGAGTTGATGAGTGCCTGGCTGCGCGGCAAGAACATGCGCCGCGTGACCGACTGGCTGACCAAGGACCAGTCCAGGGTCATGGCCGCGGCGGTGGCCCGGCTGGCCGAGCGCGGTGTGGTCGGGGAGGAGCGGCACAAGGCGCTCGGCATCTTCCCGGTGCGCCGCCACCCGGAGATCGACGGCGAGGTCGAGCGCGCCCTGCGCGAGCGCCTCGCGTCCGTCGTGCTCGAGGGCGTCGAGCCGGACGAGCGGACGGCCGGCCTCGTCGCGCTGATCCATTCCGCGAAACTGCACGCGCTGGTCTTCCCCGACCGCCCGCGCAAGGAGACCTCCGCGCGCATGGCGGAGCTGGCCGAGGGGCAGTGGGCGGCCGAGAGCGTCCGCGCGGCGATCCGCGACATGCAGATCGCGATGGCGGCGGTCACGGTGGTGACGGTCGCGGCGGTCTGAGCGGGCCCGGTGTGGGCGGGTCCGGTGCGAGGGGTCCCGGTGTGAGGTGCACGGTGTGAGCGGGGCGGTCGGGCGGGCGGCGACGGGGCGAGGGCCGGCGGAGCGGTGGGGTCGGCCGAGTGGGCGGAGTCAGCGGGTATCCGTCGGGTAGTCGTACGTGGGTGTGTGCGGCAGTGCCGCCGCCAGCTCGGGGCGCCAGGCGCGCAGGACCGCCACCGAGGGGGCGTAGAGGTCCGTGGGCAGCTCGGCCGGGCCGAACCAGTCCCAGTGAGCGATCTTGTCCGGTTCGGTGACCGTCGGGGTGCCCTCGGCCGAGGTGGTCACGGCCGCCGCCGTGAGCCGGGTCAGACCGGGCCGGGTGCTGAGCTGCACGGACAGGATCCTGATCTCCCCGGGCGCGACGCGCAGGCCCGTCTCCTCGGCCAGCTCGCGGGCGGCGGCCTGCTCGAAGCCCTCCTCGGGGTCGACCTTGCCGCCCGGCAACTCCCAGTAGCCGTCGTGCGCCCGGCCGAGCAGCACCCGGCCGTCCTGGCCGACCACGACCAGGCCGACCCCGACGACGGCGTTGGGCCGCGGGACGGAGCGTGCGGGGTGCGCGGTCCGGTCGGCCGGCTCGGCCCGGTCGGTCGGTTCGGTTGGCTCGGCCGGCTCGGCCGGCTCGGTCTGTTCGGTGGCGTCGGGCCGTGCAGGGGGTTGCGTGCTCATGGGCGTCCTCCCGGGGTGCGGCTGGATAGGACAACTGTGCGGGTTTCGGTCAGGCTCCGCCCGCGCAGGCTTCCGGCGGTCTGATCGTCGTACGGTTCACCGGCTCAGGGGGCGCAATGGCACATCTGCTGATCATCGGTGGGGGAGTCGGGGGGCTGGCGACCGCACTGCTCGCGGCGCGCAGAGGACACACCGCCGAGGTCTTCGAACGCGACGCACGGGCCCCCGGCACGGCACTCGACCGGGACTTCTTCGGCTGGCGGCGGCCGACCGTGCCGCAGGCGAACCAGCCGCACGCGCTGCTCGGCGCCGCGCGCAACGTGCTGCGCGAGGAACTGCCCGACGTCCACGCGGAAATGCTCCGGCTGGGGGCACGGGAGCGGCACGAGCTGGACTGGTTCGACGAACGTCCGCCCGCGCGGCCCGGTGACGAGGACCTGGTGATGCTCCAGGCGCGGCGCATCGTGCTGGAGAGCGCGCTGGCCACGGCCGTGCGGGGCGAGCCGAGGGTGGTCGCGCGGCACGGGGAGCCGGTGGTCGGTCTGATCGCGGCCGACGGCCGGATGGGCGGCGGCCGGCTCGCGGGCGGCCGGGCGACCGGTGCGGGGGTCGCCGGTGGCGGGTCTGCCGGTGGCGCGGAGGCGCCGGTGCGGGTGACGGGGGTGACCACCGAGGCGGGCGCGTACCGAGGGGACCTCGTCGTGGACGCGGGCGGGCGGCGCGGCGGCGCCGAGCGGTGGCTGGCGGCCGTCGGCTGCCGGCCCGGCACCGTGGAGCGGCACCGTACCGGGCTCGCCTACTTCTGCCGCTGGTACCGGCTGCCGGAAGGACGCGAGGAGGGGCCGCGCCGGCCCTGGGCGGTGACCGGCGGCAGCTTTGCCGGCTGCGCGGTCTTCCCGGCCGACAACCGGGTGTTCGCCGTGACGCTGTTCGTGCACACCGGGGACGGCACGCGCTCCGCGCTGCGCGACCCCGACGTCTTCGAGGCCGCCGCGCGCGCGTTCCCGCCCGGCGCTGCCTGGCTGGGCCTGGGCGCCGAGCCCCTGTCGGGGGTCCTGGCCACGGGCGGTCTGGACAACCGCTGGAGTGCGCTCGTCGACCATCGGGGGCCGGTGGTGGCCGGGTTCGTGCCCGTCGGCGATGCCATCACCCACACCAACCCGACACTCGGGCAGGGCACTTCGCTGACGCTCTGGGCCGCGCTCAGGGTGGCCCGTACGGCACACCGGGAGCCGGGATCGGCGCGGTTCGCGGCCGACCACCACGCGTGGGCGGTGCGCACCCTCAAGCCGTGGTTCGACTTCCAGGTCGTCGCGGACGGGGCCATCGGGGAGCGGTTCGCGGCGCGGGCCGGGCGGACGGGGACGGCCCGGGAGGTGGCCGCGCTGTTCGACTGCGCGCTCGAGGACCCGGAGGTGATGCGAGCGCGGGCCAGGGTCCGCCACCTGGCCGATCCGCCGGAGCGGGCGTACGCGGATCCGGAGATCAGGGCGCGGGTGGCCCGGTGGCTGTCGGCCCGCCCCGACTACGCGCCGCACGAGGCCGGCCCGAGCCGCGCGGACTGGGAGAAGCTGACGGCGGGCTGAGCGGGCTGAGCGGGCTGAGCGGGCTGAGCGGGCTGAGCGGGCGGCCGGGGCCTGGGCCTGGCCTGGCCTGGCCTGGCCGGTGTCGGGGCCGGGGCCGGGTCAGCGTCTGCGTCTGCGTCAGCCGGCGGTGGGTCCGAGGACGTCGGCGAGGTCGTAGCCGACGACCTCCTCCAGCTGGGCGTACGTACAGCTCTCGGGCGCCCGGTCGGTCCGCATGCGGCGGAACTGCGCCGTGTGCCGGAAGCGGTCGCCCTCCATGTGGTCGTAGGCCACCTCGCAGACCCACTCGGGGCGCAGCGGCACCCAGGACAGGTCCTTCTTTCCGGTCCACCGGCTCTGCGCCCCGGGCAGCCGGGCACTCTCGTGGGCGGCCTCCTCCGCCCAGGCGGCCCACGGGTGGCCCTCGGGGGAGGGCATCCGGAGGGGTTCGAGCTCGGTGATCAGCTCGGCGCGGCGCTTCATGGGGAAGGCGGCGCAGACGCCCACGTGCTGGAGGGTGCCGTGGGCGTCGTGCAGCCCCAGGAGGAGCGATCCGACAATCGGACCGCTCTTGTGGAAACGGAATCCCGCGATGACGGCGTCGGCCGTACGCTCGTGCTTGATCTTGAACATGAGGCGGGCATCGGGCCGGTAGGGGAGGTCGAGGGGTTTCGCGACGACCCCGTCGAGCCCGGCGCCCTCGAAGCGCTCGAACCACTCCTGCGCGAGAGCGGGGTCGGTGGTCGCGGGCGCGAGATGCACGGGGGGCCGAGCAGTGGAGAACGCGCGGGTCAGGGCGGTACGGCGAGCGGCGAGCGGGGTGTCGAGGAAGGCCTCGTCGCCGAGCGCGAGCAGATCGAAGGCGACGAAGGCGGCCGGCGTCGTCTCGGCGAGCATCTTCACCCGGGAGGCGGCCGGATGGATCCGCTCGCTCAGCCGGTCGAAATCGAGCCGTCCGCCGTGGATCAGGACGATCTCGCCGTCGACCACGCAGCGGTCGGGCAGATTTGCCTTCAGCGCCTCCACCAGTTCGGGAAAGTACCGGGTCAGGCTCTTGCCGGTGCGGCTGCCGATCTCGATCTCGTCCCCGTCGCGGTGGACGATCGCGCGGAAGCCGTCCCACTTGGCCTCGTACTGCATGCCTGGGGGGATCTTGGCCACGGACTTCGCGAGCATCGGCTTCACGGGCGGCATCACCGGCAGGTCCATGCATCCGATTCTGCGGCGGTACGCCGGGACGTGCTCGGTGTGCGGGCCCGGCCGGGCCCGCCTACCGTGGCGGGCATGGGTGCTGCGGGCAATGCGATCGAGCTGGAGGCGGGCGGCCGGACGGTTCGGCTGTCCAGCCCGGACAAGGTGTACTTCCCCGAGCGAGGCCTCACCAAGGGTGACGTGGCCGCCTACTACCTCGCGGTCGCGGACGGCATCACCCGCGCCCTGCGCAACCGGCCCACGACCCTGGAGCGGTACCCGGAGGGGGTGGAGGGCGAGTCCTTCTTCCAGAAGCGGGCCCCGAAGAACCTGCCGGACTGGATCCCCACCGCCCACATCGCCTTCCCGAGCGGACGCAGCGCCGACGAGATCTGCCCGACCGAGCCGGCCGCCGTCCTGTGGGCCGCCAACCTGGGGTGTCTCACCTTCCATCCCTGGCCGGTGCGCCGGGAGGACACCGACCGCCCCGACGAACTGCGCATCGACCTGGACCCGCAGCCGGGCACCGACTACCACCACGCGGTGGCGGTGGCCCACGAACTGCGCGTCCTGCTGGAGGAACTGGGACTGCGCGGCTGGCCCAAGACCTCGGGCGGCCGGGGCCTGCACGTCTTCGTGCCGATCGCACCGCGCTGGACCTTCACGGAGGTCCGCAGGTGCGCCATCGCGATCGGCCGCGACCTGGAGCGCCGGATGCCGGGGAAGGTCACCACCGCGTGGTGGAAGGAGGAGCGCGGCGAGCGGATCTTCGTCGACTACAACCAGACGGCGCGCGACCGCACCATCGCCTCGGCCTACTCCGTCCGCCCGCACCCCCACGCCCCCGTCTCGGCGCCGCTGCGCTGGGACGAGCTGGACACGGCGGAGCCCCGCGACTTCGACATCGTGACGATGCCGGCGCGCTTCGCGGAACTGGGCGATCTGCACGCGGACATGGACGAGCACGCCTTCGAACTGGACGCCGCGCTGGAGCTGGCCGACCGCCACGAACAGGACCACGGCCTCGGCGACATGCCGTACCCCCCGGACTATCCGAAGATGCCGGGCGAGCCCAAGCGCGTACAGCCGAGCCGCGCGAAGCACGAGGACTGACGGTCGCCGCACGGGGCCGGAAACGGCGCGGACGCGCCGTCGTCACCATGGCATGATCGGTCGCATGCTCATGTCCCCCGTACGGAAGGGCGGCCACCGCCCCGCACCGTGAAGTGGCCGGACGACGCCCCGGTCGGCGCCGACGCCACCCTGCCCGACTGCCCTGGCGATGCCGTCGCCCAGCTGTGGAGCTGCCCGAGCAGGAGGGGCACACGTACGAGATCGTGGCGCGCCTCCTCGCGGGCGTCGGCCGGTGCGTGGAGCCGGACGATCCGTACGGGAGCGGTTCGGGGCGGTGGCGAGGGCGTCGGTGTCCGGACCGCCGGCCGTGAACGGATGTTGATCAGTCGTTGATAGGACGTCCATCGCGGGCGGCGAGGCTCTGGCGCATGTCGATGAACACCACCGCCACCGCCGCAGCCGCCCCCGCCTGGTACGAACTCGCCCTCTGCGCCCAGACGGGACCGGGCTTCTTCTTCCCGGAGCCCGGCTCCTCACTGCGCGAGGCGAAGCGGCTGTGCGGGGCGTGCGAGGGGCGGGTGGCCTGCCTCGAGTTCGCCCTGGCCAACGACGAGCGCTTCGGCGTCTGGGGCGGCCTCTCCGAAGCCGAACGCCAAGCCCTGCGCACCGGCCGCCCCTGACCCCCACGCGACCCCGGGGCCCCGGGACCCCTTCGGCCCCGCCGCACGATCCCGACCCCTTGGCCCCTTCCGCCCTGCCGCACGATCGCGACCCCGCGGAGCGGAGCGACTTCGCGCGGTTCTGGACGGCGACCGACCGTCCCGGAGCCGGGCCGTGGCCGGGAGACGCGAAACCCTGGCAGAGCGCGGCTCTGCCAGGGTTTCGTCGTCACTCGGACGAGTGAGCGGACACCGGTCGGTGCCGGTCCGCGGACGGGTCAGGCGGTGCGGGCGGCGATGCGCGCCGCACGGGCGGCCAGGCGCTCGTCGAACTTGCGGGCCTCGGCGTCCAGACCGTTCATGAACAGCCCGAGCTCCTCCTGGGCCTTCTGGCCCTGCGGGCCGAGACCGTCGATCTCCATGATCTTCAGGAAGCGGATCACGGGGCTCAGCACGTCGTCGTGGTGGATCCGCAGGTTGTAGACCCCGCCGATCGCCATCTGCGCCGCCATCCGCTCGAAGCCGGGCATACCGTGTCCGGGCATCCGGAAGCCGACCACGACGTCCCGAACGGCCTGCATCGTCAGGTCCGGGGCGAGCTCGAAGGCCGCGCCGAGGAGGTTGCGGTAGAAGACCATGTGCAGGTTCTCGTCCTGCGCGATGCGGGCGAGCATGCGGTCGCAGACCGGGTCACCGGACTGGTGGCCGGTGTTGCGGTGCGAGATGCGGGTCGCGAGCTCCTGGAAGGCCACGTACGCCACGGAGTGGAGCATCGAGTGGCGGTTGTCGGACTCGAAACCCTCCGACATGTGCTGCATCCGGAATGCTTCCAGCTTGTCGGGGTCCACGGCGCGCGAGGCCAGGAGGTAGTCGCGCATCACGATGCCGTGGCGGCCCTCCTCGGCGGTCCAGCGGTGCACCCAGGTGCCCCACGCACCGTTGCGGCCGAAAAGCGAGGCGATCTCGTGGTGGTAGCTGGGGAGGTTGTCCTCGGTCAGCAGGTTCACCACGAGCGCGATCTTGCCGATGTCGGTGACCTTGGACTGCGCCGGGTCCCAGGCTTCGCCGTCCTCGAAGAAGCCGGGGAAGTTGCGGCCGTCGCTCCACGGGACGTACTCGTGGGGCATCCAGTCCTTGGTGACCTTCAGATGGCGGTTGAGTTCCTTCTCGACCACCTCTTCCAGCGCGAACAGCAGCTTGGCGTCTGTCCACGCCTCAGAGCTGCCGAGGTGGGAAGAAGTGATCGTCACGGGTGCTCCTGAGTGCAAAGCGAAATACCTACGGTTCCGTAGCCTACGGAGTCGTAGGTTAAGCCTGACATCAAGACCAGCCAAGCCCCACAGGGACATCTGTCCGGTTACGTCACGTTATCTGTGCAGTTTGAGAGCCTTCTAGAGTGCCCCGAAGGGGCTAAAGTCATGCCGACAGGTGGTCCGCCCGCTCCCGCCTTGACGGCGGAAACGCGTGCGTGGAGGGCGTCGACCGGGTCGGTGACGCACGCCCCGGATTTCGTCGTGGCGCCGTCGGCCCTCCCCCGGGTGTCGAGCCCGAGGCGAAACGGTTCGCGCTTTCGCTCCCACGGGTTTCGTTCCGTGCGACGCGGGCCGCCGACGGCGCGGTCGCGGGTGCGGCCGTGGATTCCGCCGTCGAGCGCCTGTGGTCGACCGCTCTCCCCGTCGGATCCGACAGGGAGAGCGGTCGACCGGCCGCCGGACCGGGCGCTTAAACACAACACCCACCCCCCCCAACCCGGAAGGATCGGGGGTGTGGGGCGGGGGGGGGAGT